>CAYPHE010000014.1:0-23936 GCA_964410075.1 uncultured Polaribacter sp. | reverse complement strand
AAATATCGGTTTGCGGACGTAAGTATAAATGATAGGTATTTCCTAAAATAATATCCGGATTTATTTCATTTTTAAGTTCAGTTTGATGAACACCTTTAACAGTACCAACTGTACCAACAGGCATAAAAATAGGAGTTTCTATTGCGCCGTGGTCTGTAGTTATTACTCCAGCTCTAGCCTGACTTTTTGGGTCTGTGATTTTTAAGTCGAATTTCATTGCTGGCAAAAATACTATTATTTAAGAATTGAAAATTAAAAGATTCTTAAAGATTTATTTAAACTAAATTTCTCTTTGCGTTTTTGAACAAATTTTATCAACAATAATACACAAGATAATAAGACTAGAAACAATCCTGGTCTTAATTCAAAAGAATTACTATCCATAAAAGTAATCATGGAAAATAGATAAAGAATCACTACTATACACTGAAAAACAAAGTACCTTCTTTTATATTCTACAAGACCTGATGCATGAGACATTACCAATACACCCATACTTATTCCACATAAACTTAAAATCCAATTTCTAAAAATAAAATTATCTAATCTCATACCTCCATTCCATCCTGTATTATAGGAATTACTTGAAAAAATCATCCATTTTAAACAACTACATACTATCATTATAATTGTTAATAATGTAGCCCAAATTAAGTATCGATTTATTTCTTTTGTTTCACTTTCAAACACTTCAACTTCTAAAGTACTGAAAATCAAATTTAATGTTTTACTTCTGGGAGTTGTTTCATTATTCTCTATTCTCTGGATAGTTCTTAAATTAACATTAGACTTTTCAGCTAAATCTTCTTGTGATAGTCCTTTTTTTAGTCTAACCTCTTTAATTCTTTTACCAATATTTTTCATTTTTATCAAAATTTATTTTAATCGAAAATATATAATTAAACAGTTTTAACTGGTGTCATTGACTTGACTTTTAGCTGACTTTCATAGACTTTTACAGACATAAAATTCAGAATATTAAACTTTTAAATAAAAATACAACTAAATACAAATTTTTAGTGTTTTTTTCTCTTTTTAGAAGTAAAACTAGAGCTCCTTTTTTTGCTTTTTGGTGAAGACTTCCTAAAAGAAGCACTTTTTTTATTGAATTGATTCTTCCTGTCTTTTTGAACCTGTTTAGAATTTTTACTTTTTTTGGGGCTAGATTGAAGCCTTTCCCCTTTAGGGAGATCGAGAGGAGCAGAAGCTTCCTCTGTTTTAGAAGATGTAGCAATCATAGCATTGATAATCTTCATTTCTTCTTCAGTCAACTCACGCCAATCACCAGCTTTTAAATTGCCTAATTCAACATTCATAATTCGAACACGCTTTAATTTGATTACCTCATAATCTAAATATTCGCACATTCTTCGAATTTGACGGTTTAAACCTTGAACCAAAATAATTTTAAAAACTTTTTCGCTTATTTTTTCAACTTTACATTTTTTTGTAGTAGTTCCTAAAATAGGGATTCCAGCACTCATTTTTTTAATAAACTCAGTAGCAATCGTCTTATTTACAGTAACAACATATTCTTTTTCGTGATTGTTACCCGCCCGTAAAATTTTATTAACGATATCTCCATCATTAGTTAAAAAAATTAAACCTTCAGAAGGTTTATCTAATCTACCAATAGGAAACAAACGTTGTGGGTGATTAACACAACCCACAATATTATCTCGCTCTCTAGAATCTGTTGTAGATACAATTCCAACAGGCTTATTTAAAGCAATATAAAGTGTTTTTGGTTTTTGCTTTAGCAAGCGCCCATCTACCTTAACAACATCTGTCCTAAAGACTCTGTTTCCTAATTTTGTAGGTTTCCCATTTATAGTAACCCTACCTTCAACAATTAGTTTTTCTGCTTCTCTACGAGAGCAAATACCTGTTGAGCTAATAAATTTATTAAGATTTACAGATTGTTGATTTGTATCTTTCAAAAGGAAAACTTTTTACAAAAATAGAGAAAGTTTTTCAGCAATTTTTAATTATAATTTCACTTCTAATATTAGCATTGTATATTATAAATCTATTGTTCTAAAAGTTAAATTAATTCTTGGTGTTTTTATCTTTTTTGTTGGTGGCAATCTGTGCAACCAATTGGTTTGAGTTTCACCTTTCATTACTAATAAACTACCATTTTCTAAATTGATATCAATTCTTTGTTTTGAATCTTTATGTTTAAAGGAAAATTTACGGGTTACTCCTAAAGACAAAGAGGCTATTGCTCCATTTTTTTTTAACATTTTTTCTCCATCAGAGTGATAAGCCATACCCTCTTCTCCAGAATGATATAAGTTTAACAAACAAGAATTATAAGTCTCTCCACTTTCTTTTTCTACTATTGCTTTCAATTGCAACAATTCTTTAGTAAATAATTGTGCGGTTTTTGTTATTTTAGAATAGGTGTATGTAAATTCTTCTAAACCGTACCAAGCTACTTTTCGTTTGGTTATTATACGTTTCCCAAAAATGATGGCTTCATCATTTTTCCAATCAATATTTTTTAGAAAAGCATTGTAGTAAAACTTTTGTTCCTCAACACTCAAAACTATTCCATAATACAATGTTTCTCCATCAAATGGAAGTATATTTTTAGGTAGTTCTTGAGAAAATAAGTCCAATAGCATAAAAATTATATTCAAAAATACGTGTTTTTTTTTGGTAGCTTTCTAAAATTACATATCTTTATGATATCATTTTAATATCATTATAATTTCAAACCATGAAAAACGAAAAAACAATCAAACCATCCAATGGATATTTAATTCTATTTATATTATTAATTTTATTAGTAGGAAGTTTATTTACTTGCTTTTATACAGAAAATCTTTACTACATCATTATTTCAATAGCTAGTGCCTCTTGTATTCCTGGGCTTATCCTTGTAAACCCTAATACATCAAAAGTAATTTTGCTTTTTGGAGAATACAAAGGAACTATTAAAAGTAATGGACTCTATTGGGCAAATCCTCTTTATAAAAAGAAAACAATTTCTTTACGCGCAAGTAATTTTGATAGTGAAAGATTAAAAGTAAATGATAAATTAGGTAACCCAATTATGATATCTACTATTTTAGTATGGCGAGTTACAGACACATACAAAGCTGCTTTTGAAGTAGATAATTACGAAAATTTTGTTCGCGTACAAACTGATGCCGCTGTTAGAAAACTAGCTAGTATGTATCCTTACGATAATTTTGCAGACGAAGGACATGATGAAGATATTACACTACGTTCTAGTATTAATGAAGTATCTGAAGCATTAGAAAAAGAAATTGATGAACGTTTAACAATTGCAGGAATTGAAGTATTAGAGGCAAGAATTGGATACTTAGCTTATGCTAATGAAATTGCTAGTGCAATGCTAAAAAGACAACAAGCTACGGCAATAGTTGCTGCAAGACATAAAATTGTAGAGGGTGCAGTAAGTATGGTAGAAATGGCTCTTGAAGAGCTTAGCAAGAAAGACATTGTATCGTTAGATGAAGAACGAAAAGCTGCCATGGTAAGTAATTTAATGGTAATATTATGTGGAGATAAAGAAGCCTCTCCTGTTGTTAACGCTGGCACACTAAATCATTAATACTTAAAGCTGAAAAATGAGAGTTTTTAAAGAGGAACAACGTTTTACACAATCTTGGTTAATTCTTTTAATGTGTGTTAGCCTTATTGTACCTATAGCACTTATTATACAAGATTATACAAAACCTAATTCTTCTATGACTTTAAACAAGTTTTTAGGGAGTAGTGCTATTATTATTGCCTCTGGTTTATTCATTTTTATATTCAAACTTAAAACTAGAATCGATGAAAAAGGGATTCATTATCGTTTTTTTCCGTTTCATATTTCATTAAAAACAATTCTTTGGTCAGATATATCTAAAGCGTGTGTTAGAACTTATGATCCTATTGAAGAATATGGTGGTTGGGGTTTAAAAGGTGGCTGGTCTTCAAGTAAAGGAAAAGCAATTAATGTAAAAGGAAATATTGGCATTCAATTAGAATTAAAAAACGGAAAAAAACTACTAATTGGAACTCAAAAAGAAACTCAAGCGAATCAAATACTTCAGAAATATTTGAAAAATTAAAGATATGAATAGGCTTATTGTTTACATAATAGCACACTTAATTGGAATTGCTACAATTATAGCTCAGGTTAAAACTGAAGATATTATTATTTACAATAATGATATAGAACTTCCAGGAACACTAAGTTACACTAAAGAAAAAGCTCCTTTAATTCTATGGATACATGGTTCTGGGAATGTAGATAGAAACGGTAATCAGCAACCGTATATTAAAGCGAACTACATCAAACAATTTAGAGATAGCATAAATAAATATGGTATTGCTTTTTATAGTTTTGATAAAAGAACCGCTAATAAAAACAATATGAAAAGTCTAAAAAAAGGTGTTATTTTTGAGGACTATATTGCAGATGTACAAAAAACTATTTTAAATTTTAAGAAAGATAAAAGGTTTGATAAAATTGTATTAGTTGGCCATAGTCAAGGTTCTTTAATAGCCATGTTAAACCATACAAATGCTGATAAAATAATATCGCTTGCTGGTCCAAGTATGCCAGCTGATAAAGCCATTATTGCTCAAATACAAGAAAAAGCACCTTACTTAGATTCTATTACAAAAGCTCATTTTAAAGAATTGTCTCAAACAGGAAGTATAAAAAACGTAAACCTTATGTTACGATCAATTTTTAAGAAAGAAAATCAATCCTTTCTATCTTCTTGGATCAAATACAATCCTAGTGAAGAAATAAAAAAAGTTACTATTCCTATACTTATTGTAAATGGAAATAAAGATTTACAAGTTAAAGTTTCTGACGCAAAAAAACTACATGCTTCCAACCCAAATTCAGAACTTCACATTATTCGCAACATGAATCATGTTTTAAAAGAGGTTAAATCTGATACTGAGAATCAAAATTCTTATTTAAAACCAGACTTTCCTTTGTCATCAGAATTAATAAAACATATTATAAAATTTGTAACCCAATAATATGGCTAAAAAAAAGGCATTTGCACTTAGAATTAATGAAGACATGTTAAAGTCTATAGAAAAATGGGCTTCAGATGAATTTCGTTCTACAAACGGACAAATTGAGTGGATGCTAATGCAAGCTTTAAAAAATGCAAAACGAGAACCAAAAAAGAAAGAAGAATAGTACTATTTAAATGTTAAAAAGCCTTTTAGTTTTCTAAAAGAACTTTTCGTTACGTAAATTGTCATCTTGTTAATTACATTATTTTTTTAATGAGGAGTTCCATCTTAAAAATCTTTTTTTTGTTTGTAACCACTATCATCTGCGCTCAAACTGCAGAGGACAAATTAGGTTCTTGGTACATGTACAATGGAAACAATCAAATTTCTGAATCATTTTCTTTAAAAACCTCTGCTCATATTCGTTTTTTTGAGCTAATCAAATTTTACCAACAAGAAGTTTATAGAGTAGGGTTAACTTATAAAGTTAGCAATGGTTTTAATGTAACAGGAGGTATGGTATATTCTGTAAAAGAAAACAACTATAAAGAAGCATCCAATAAAGTTAATGAATATCGTTTCTACGAAGATTTCAATTGGAAAGCAAGTTACAAGTCATTATCTGTAAAACCTCGTATACGTCTAGAACATAGTGCTAATAATACTTCTGATTTTGAAGACTTTAATCATAGGTTTAGATTTGGAACCACATTACAATATCCTCTGCTAAAAAAAACAGCAGTTTACGTGTTCGATGAAATTTTCCTGAACTTTAAACCAGATACTTTTGGTGAAAATAGAATCGGTGCAGGTGTAATTCATTCGGTATCAAAACCGATAAAATTTCAACTGGGTTATATGCATATTGATTTTGGAGATACTTTTTTAAATAGATTACAATTAGGATTACTTATTGATACCGATTTACGAAGAAAAACAAGTTAAACTATGCAAGAACCTTTATTTACTAATGATGCCATAGTTTTCGGTGTTTTAATGATTTCTTTAGGTTTTGTTTTTTATACAGAAAGTATAAAAACAGGATTTTGGCCAAAGTTTTATAAGATTGTTCCGGGTTTATTTATGGCTTACCTACTTCCTGCAATTTTCACAACACTTAACCTAATTGCTCCAGAATGGGAAATTGAGAATACTAGCGGAGAAATTATAAAAAATAAATCGCAACTATATTATGTAGCCAGTCGTTTCTTACTACCTGCTGCTCTGGTTTTAATGACGTTAAGTATCGATTTAAAAGCTGTTTTTAGTCTGGGTTCTAAAGCTTTAATTTTATTTTTTACAGGAACTATTGGTATTGTTACTGGTGGGCCAATTGCTATTTTATTAGTTTCAATTGTATCGCCAGAAACTGTTGGAGGCGAAAACTTTGACGCTGTCTGGCGAGGACTTTCTACATTAGCTGGAAGCTGGATTGGTGGTGGAGCTAACCAAACTGCGATGCTAGAAATTTACCAATATAATCCAGAAAAATATGGTGCAATGGTTTTTGTAGATATTGTAGTTGCCAATATTTGGATGGCAATTTTATTGGTTGGAATTGGTAAGAAAGAAAAAATTGATAAATGGTTAAAAGCAGACAATTCAGCAATTGAAACATTAAAAAACAAAGTAGCTTCCTTTACACAAAAAGTGCAACGTAACCCTACCGTTACAGATTTTATAATTATGCTAGCCATTGCATTTGGAACTGTTGGTTTTGGTCATTTATCTGCAAAATATTTAAGTCTTTTTTTTACAAATATCATAGAAGCTATAACGTCTCAAACAATTAAAAACACGTTTTCTTTTTTAGGTTCTTCCTTCTTTTGGCTAATTAGTATTTCTACAATAGTTGCAATTCTGTTATCTTATACAAAAGCTAAAAATTATGAAGGTGCAGGAGCCAGTAAAATAGGTAGTGTTTTTATTTACATATTGGTTGCCTCTATTGGTATGAAAATGGATTTATTACTTATTTTTGATAACATTGGCCTAGTTGCTGTTGGTTTAATTTGGATGAGCATACATGCAGGTTTACTAATTTTAGTTGCCAAGCTTATTAAAGCACCTTATTTCTTTTTAGCAGTCGGTAGTCAAGCAAATGTTGGTGGAGCTGCTTCTGCTCCAATTGTTGCACAGGCTTTTCATCCGTCTTTAGCTACAGTTGGTGTATTATTAGCTGTATTTGGTTATGCTGTGGGAACAATTGGTGCAATAATTTGTACCATATTAATGGAACTAGCTTCTCAATTTTAAATAATTTCAGCATCTTTGTAGCTTAAATTTTCTTTTTTGATGAAAAAAATATTTCAAATTATTTGTGTTACTTTTTTAATAGTTTCTTGTTCTACAGAAAAACAAGGAAACATGGTTGTTTCTGGAACAATAAAGAACTTAAAGAAAGGAACATTACTACTACAAAAAGTAAAAGATAGTACTATTGTTACTGTAGATTCTATTGCTCTTTTAAATAAGAATACCTTTCTTTTGTCTGATGATGTTGATTCTCCACAATTATATTATTTAACTTTTGATGGAAATTCAACTAAAAAAAGCATTTCGTTTTTTGGAGAAAAGGGAAATATCATTATTAATTCAGAGACTGAGTTATTTGATTTATACCCAGAAATTTCAGGGTCTGAAAACCAAAGGATTTATGAAGAGTTTTTAAAAGTAAACAGCATATTTTCTAACAGAAATTTAGATTTTATTAAAAGAGAATTTGATTATAAGAAAGATAAAAAAATAGATTCTTTACAAGAATTACAAAAAGAGTATTCGAGATTTATAAGACGTAAATATTTATACGTTACAAATTTTGCTATAAATAATAAAAATTATGAAGTTGCTCCTTTTTTAGCTTTAACTCAATTAAATAATGCAAATGTAAAACTGTTGGATACCATAAATAATTCGTTAACAGAAAAGGTAAAACAATCTCTTTACGGTAAAAAACTTAATGAGTTTATCAAACAAATTAAAGAACTGGAAACCGAATAAATTTAAAAGGTTCTAGATATATTAAATCCAAAGTGGATATCTCCTTTTAAAAAATCTCCTGCTGTTTCTGTAATAAAACTTGGTTCTATCATAGCTCTGGCGTTAGAAATAATCAACTGAAACACATGACCTCCAGTTTCTATATCAACACCAAAAGCAATTGGGTTTTTAGGCTCGTAAGCTGTTAACTCATCAAAATTATAGAAGTATTCGGCGTTTAAAGCTACTCGTTTACTAAGTTTTACTCTACCTCCAAGTCCTAAAGCTACATAATCGTGCGGATCTGCAAGTAGTTCAACCGTATTTTTATGAATATAAGTAGGTGTAATTTGCAAAGAAACTGAAGGACTAAATTTTCTAGCAATCAACAATTGACTTGTATAAGACAATGTTTCTGCAAAAGCACGTTTGTCATTTTCTGGATAATCTCTAGCAACTACACTTCCAAAAACACTAACTGAAAACGGAAAAGCATTTTTACCTGTTTTTTGTTTTAGTAATTTATATTTTAAAAAACTATCATATAACTTATTAAGACTACTTCTTCCTATACCTATCATTAAATCATCTGTAATTCCGTACTCTAAAGAAAACCTAATATTAGCATTATCTAAACCAAATAGATTGAATGTTCCAGAATTTAATGCGCCAAACCTATGCCCTATAATAAATTCTAATTCTTTGGCTTTTCTATTTTCTACAGAATGGCCGTTTGCAATTCGAGTTCCTTTAAAAGTTGCAGAAACAGTTGTAGTTGTTCCTTCTGTTTCTTCATCTAAAATATCTAATAAATCTTGTGATTGTAAATTGTAAGTTATGGTAAGCAAAAAGGTTAGTAATAATATTTTTTTCATAATTGGTTAGTTGTATGGCAAATGGTTGAGTTTATAGGTCACTTCTATTTCTTCGGCAATATTTTTTATAACTATTTTAGGAATCTTAATTTTATAATCTTCTAGTTTTATTATAAATTTTCCATCCATAACAATTTCACCTTCTTTCTTTGTTATTGTAGACGGAATCACAACTTCTCTACTTACTCCATGAATAGTCATAGTTCCTTTAACCTGAGTTTTGGTAGCTACATTCTCTGGTATTTTCAAAAAATCGGTAATTGTTCCTTTAAAAGTTGATTTAGGATATTTTTCAGATTCTATGTAATTTTCATTAAAATGCTCTTGCATTAACTTCTTAGGAAATTCAAACTGATTCATTAACATAGATATGCCCATATCTCCGTTTGAAGTATCTATTATACTTAAAACCTTATTATTTTCAGCTTTTATATCTTCAACTATTGTTTCCGAAAAAAACACAATATCTCCTGTTTTGGTTAAAAACTTTTCTTGTGCAGAAACTGCTAAAAAACTTGTAAAAAATAAAATCGTTAAAAAAAATCTCATAATAATGTATTTAATTATCTAAAGCTCCAGCATCAATCCACCCTACTATAGTATTAATTTCTTCTGTAGTTAACGTTTTTCCAATTGGCATTCGACGAGATACTACTTCTCCTTTTACATTAGATGAATTAGCCATAATACTAGAAATTGTAGTTAAATTAGGAGTATTAGGACCATGGCAACTTGCACAATTTGTGTCAATAATTGGCTTTACATCTGTTTTAAAAGAAATAACAATTTCCTCTCCAATGGGCTCTTCAGCAACTTCTTCTTCTTCAACATTTGTTAAACAAGAACTTAATAATATAATTAATAAAAAAAATAAGAAATTGCTCTTTTGGTAAAAATATTTTTGCATTTATATTTAGGTGTTTTTTATATAGTCAACTACTTGTAAATTATCTTACACAAGATACAAACTTTTTAAAAGTTATGGCAGAATGTAGAATAAACGGTAAATTTTTAATTTATTAAAAAATTATTAAATTTTTGTTAGGCTTGATTATGGTATTCTTATTTTTATAAATTTGTATTGATAATTAATCAAAAAAGCTGAGTTATGAAATATTTATCTCCAGAAATTGAAGCAATGTCTAAGCAATTTGAAACAACTAAATCTTTAGCAAGAACAACTACTTCTTGTGGTATTTTTCAAGATTTAGATTATAATGAAAAAAGACCAAAATTGCCTACTAACACAAATGAATAAATAGTATTATGATTTTACTTTTAAACTCCATTCAAAAGTAAATTCAGACACTACTACTCCGTCTTCATTTTTACCTTTAGCAACAAGTTCAAAGGTTTTTCCCTCGTTATTTTTTTTTGACTCAACTATTATATTCTCTAAGCTATCATTAGTTTCGCAACTAAACAATATTCTACCAGTTGCTTTTTTATAAAACGCTGCTTTCTGGTGTGTTACCAGCATAGAAACTTTTTCTCCACTACGTTCTATAGCCTGCATCACCAAAACACCCGTACTTAACTCTGCTGCCATACCTTGTGCAGCCCAAAACATACTTCTAAATGGATTTTGATTCATCCATTTGTGCCTAATTTTTACAACTGCCCTCTTATTTTCTATTCTCAAAATACGAACACCAGCCAAATACGCTAAAGGTAATTTTAGCATCATAAACACATTTATGTTCTTTGGAGTAATCTTCATAATTATAAATTTTCCTACAAGATAATACTTTTTTGATATCATTTTTTTACCTACTCTAAATGTTAAAATTAGTTAAATTTTAGTACTATGTATTGCATAATACCTTTTTTTAAACATATATTTGCATAAGCAAGTATTATACATTTAAGAATCAATGAAACAAAACGACAACCATACCAACGCATTTTTAATACATATTTCTGCTTTTGCAGGTTTTATATTTCCTTTTGGTAACATAATTACGCCTCTAATTGTATGGCAAACTCTAAAAGATAGAAGCCCTTTTTTAGATGAACAAGGCAAAGAAGCTGTAAACTTTAACATCAGTTATTCGTTATATA
The DNA here is from genome assembly GCA_964410075.1 of uncultured Polaribacter sp. Lineage (GTDB taxonomy): Bacteria > Bacteroidota > Bacteroidia > Flavobacteriales > Flavobacteriaceae > Polaribacter. Next base: position 13,020 of record CAYPHE010000014.1, on the reverse strand, counting down.
CATTTCTATTGTCAATTACATTTATTCCTTTTGCATTAAGCTCTGTTTTCAATAGGCACAATCACTATATCAGTTGGAACAATTTTAACTTTAATTTTGATTTAGACTCGCACAACTTTTTTAGCCTACTAGGTTTTGGGTCTCTTACTGGTATTATTTACATAATTGGTATTGCTCTTGTAATTATAGCTTCTAAAAAAGCACGAGAAGGAGAAAATTATAAATATCCTTTAACCATAAAATTTATAAAATAAGCCACCTTTCTTAATCTTTTTAAAAAAGGTTTTAGCCAAAACATAAAAAATGATGATAAACTTTAAAAATAAGCTCTTAAAAAAATTAGTTTTCTTTAGAAATACTAGTATGAGCTTTTTAATAACTAAAATATGAAGATAGAAAACACAAAAGCACAAATGCGAAAAGGTGTTTTAGAATACTGTATTTTATCCATCTTAAAAAATGGAGATGCCTATACTTCTGAGATATTATCTACATTAAAAAGTGCAGAAATGATCGTTGTAGAAGGAACCATTTATCCATTATTAACTCGCCTTAAAAATTCTGGCCTGTTAACTTACAGATGGGAAGAATCTACCTCTGGACCACCAAGAAAATACTATGTTTTAACTGAAAATGGAACACTTTTTTTAGAAGAATTAAATAAAACATGGGGCAATTTAGTAAATGCAGTAAACCAAGTAACTAGTAAAAAAACGACTACAAATGAATAAGACAATAAATATAAATTTAGGCGGATTCTTCTTTCATATGGATGAAACAGCTTACCTAAAATTAAAACGCTATTTAGATGCGGTTTCTAAATCGTTAAGTGAAGATCCACAAGGAAAAAACGAAATAATTGCAGATATAGAAGCTAGAATTAGCGAATTACTTTCTGAAAAAATAACTGATGAAAGACAGGTGGTTAATGAAAGTGATATTGAAGATATTATTGCAATAATGGGGCAACCAGAAGATTATGCAGATGCAGAAGAAGGTTACAGCCAGTCAAGTTATTCTTACAAAAGAAATAATGTAAATAGGAAGAAACTATTTAGAGATGGAGAAGATAAATTTTTAGGCGGAGTTTGTTCTGGAATTGGTTACTATTTAAATTTAGATGTTATTTGGGTAAGGATAGCGTTTATACTTTTAACAGCCTCTGGATTTACCCCCTTAATTTATATTGTACTTTGGATTTTACTTCCTGAGGCCACTACTACTGCAGAAAAACTTCAAATGGAAGGAGAACCTGTAAATATTGATAATATTGAAAAGAAGATTCGTGAAGAATTTACCAATGCTTCAGAAAAAATAAAAAACGGGGCTAACGAAATTTCAGATAAAGTAAAAGATGCTGCTAATAACGTTTCTGAAAAGGTTGGCAATTCCTTTAAAAAGAAAAAAAAAAAGAATAGCGGTTTAGAAGATATCTTATTAATTATTGGTAGAGTTTTTACTGTATTATTTAAAATTATAGGCAAAATAATTGGTGTTTTACTAATCTTCATCTCATCAGTAACCGTTTTAGCTTTAATTATTGGTATGTTTTCTGTTGGTGGTTTTGAAGCTTTTGGATTAGAAGAACAACTAAATTATCCTCCAATATTTTTTGACACTATTATTCCAGAATGGTTATTATCTATTCTAATACTATTGTTAGTTGCCATACCATTTGTAGGTCTTTTTGTTTTAGGTTTACGCATTTTATCAAATAATGTAAAACAACTTAACAAAACCGTGTCTTTGTCTTTATTAGGCGTTTGGATTATAGCTTTACTTATTGTTGTTTTTTCTTTTATTGATGCCAATGCCGCTTTTACAAAAGCAGAAGTTTTTACTAAAAAAACAAGTTTAGAATTACAAGAAAAAGACACCCTAAAATTAAAAATGGTAAATAATGATGACCTCCATTTTTTATATAATTTTCGAAGAAGCTCTAAAAAATACGATGTTGATATTGATGGAATTGAAAAAACATATACAAATAACATAAGAGTTAAGATTGAAAAAAGTAAGAACGATGAAAATTATTTCTTAGTAAAAAAACAATCTTACGGTAAAAACAGATTTAAAGCCGAAGAAAATGCTGAAAGTATTAGCTATCAATATAATATAGAAAACAATACTATTCTACTAGACGCTTATTTTTTATCTGATTTTAAAACACTTCATAAAGATGAAAAAGTAACCATTCTATTTTTCCTTGCAGAAGAAAATACAATTTATTTAGATGATTCTATGGCTAGTTTTTTATATGGAGTTAGAAATGATCAGAATTTTTACAATAGCGAATTGACAGATCATTATTTTATAATGGGTAGAAATGAGTTACTATGCGCTGATTGTGAAGAGCAAGAAGAAGAAAATAATAATGATGATGATGAAACTAACTTGTAAATCTTAAAAGCAACCAAAATACAAAACGAAGCGTCTTTTAAAAGTAAACACTTTTAAACTAACTTAATATGAAAAATTTATTGTTCCCTATTTTATTTATCTCTTTAACTCTATTATCTTCTTGTGGAATAGATATTTTAAAACAGGCAAAAGGAAACGGATTTGTAACAACTGAAGAAAGAGAGCTTCCTCTTTTTAATGGTATAAAAAGTAGTGTGGGCTTAGATATTATAATAAAAGAAGGAAATAGTAACACGGTTATTGTAGAAGCTGATGAAAATTTACATGAATTAATTTCTACAGAAGTAGAAGATGGAATATTAATGATTAAATCTTCTCTGTTTATATCTAAGGCAACATCAAAAAAAGTCATTATTTTTAATAATAAACTCAATTATATAAAGACTACTTCTGGTAGTAATCTTAAATCTAATTGTTCCATTTTAAGTGAAGAAATAACAGTTGAAGCAACAAGTGGTTCTTTTATAAACGTAAGCATAGAAGCTATAAGTACAGAAACCAGAGCTTCTAGTGGTGCAAACATTAGAGTGGAAGGAATTACTAAAAATCATGCTTCTAGTGCAGCTAGTGGTAGTAAAATAAATTCGTACTTATTTAAAAGTAAAAACACCTTAGTTAAAGCATCAAGTGGTGCAGAGATTAACATTTTTGCTTCCAAAAAATTAGAAGCTAAAGCAACTAGTGGTGGAGATATTGATTATAAAGGTAGTCCTGAAAATATAATTGTAAAATCCTCTTCTGGAGGGCACATTAATAAAAAATAACCTAGCGAAAACGCCCAAACTAAAAAACAATGTTTATAGAACTAATAATGAATTATTTTGAAGGTTTTACAATTGAAAGTTGTATAAATTTTATAAAAATGTTTCTTAATAATTTCTTTATAAACTAATAATTATTTAATCTTATACACAATACTAATACTTGGTTTTATTAGTTTACTTGGTAGGCGTCATTTAATTTTAAATGGCGTTTACTTTTTGTTTAAATGATCTTCTATATCTGCTATATGATGATCTAGAGACTGAGAAGAAATTTGAATTTCTCTTATTAATAATGACAAAGAAATTATTAGTAAAATTAATGCCAATCCAAAAATCCAAACTGCTAAAATTTTAAAACTTACATAAATTAAAAACATTGTAAGAACGCAAAGTAGTAAACTCATAATACCAAATATTTGCATGTATCTTGTTAAAGACAAACGCTTTCTTAAGTTTTCAATTTGATGTAAAAAAGACGCCTCTTTCTTTTCTAAATAGCTATCGTGTAAATTTCTAACTGTTGCAGAGTATGCTAAAAACCTATTGGTATAAGCCAACATAATTAATGAAATTGCAGAAAATAAAAGTGCTGGTGTAGTTAATGTTAATTCTTCCATATTAAAAACAAAATTAATCAATGTAAAACGTTAAATAAAACGTTTGTTTCACTATCTAAAAAAAGATAACTTCGTTTGTAGATATTTTAAACTTTATGTCCAAAAAAGGAAAAGCAAAAAATACTGTTAACAAAGCAAAGCATACGAAATTGATGAACCAAAAAATCAATAAAGTAAAGCTAGAAAAACAACGCAATAAAGAACGTTTAAAAGCCATTATTAAAAAAGCTAACGAATTTAAAAAAGATGAATCAGCAAGAGATAATTAATCATTATAATTTACAAGAACATCCAGAAGGTGGCTATTTTAAAGAAGTTTACCGAAGTAAAGAAATCATTCTAGAAAAAAACTTACCAGAATGTTTTAAAGGAGATCGAAATTATTGCACAAGTATTTATTTCTTATTGACATCAGAAAAATTTTCTGCATTTCATAAAATAAATCAAGATGAAATTTGGCATTTTTATAAAGGTTCAACATTAAAATTAAATCTAATTTCTCCAAACGGAAGCTATTCTTTTGTTCTAATTGGTAGTGATTTTAAAAATAATGAAGAATTTCAGTTTACAGTTCCTGCACATTATTATTTTGCTGCAGAAGTCATAAAAAAAGAATCTTATGCTTTTGTTGGATGTACTGTTTCTCCTGGTTTTGATTTTAAAGATTTTGTATTGCCTTCTTGTAAAGAATTATCAAATAAGTTTCCTGAACACACTAAAATTATTGAAAGACTAACGCATTATTAAATAAAAAACCTCAAGCTTACGCTTGAGGCTAAAAATCCCCCAATAAATAAGAAAGCGTATGCCTTCTTATATTTTTTAGTTTACTCTACGTAAATCTTTTTATTAAAAACTCCTTTATTAGTTCTAACTCGAACAATATATATTTCATCTCTAATTCTTGATTTTATTTTTAAGTTTAATACATCTTCTTGGTTTTTAATTTTCCAAGATTGAACTCTTTTACCAAAGATTCTAAACAAAGAAACTCTTCTTATTGTTATTTCTTTATTTTTTTTAATCTTTACTATTTTTGTAGAATTATTAAATAACAAATCAAACTCTGGCTCTTTAATTTCTTCTTCTTCTTCTACAAACGTACTGGTACTAGAATTGGCTTCATTAGCTGTAAATGTTAGATAAAACCTATCGGAGTAAACACCCTCTTCTAATTCTAAATTTATTGTTTCAGAAAGATTGTAAGTAATGTTTGTTAATTTATCCTTTAAAAATGTTTTAGCATCTACAAACCTTTTTTCGTCTATTTTAATAGAAATATTTCCTGTATAATTCATTACAACTTCTAACGGAATTTCTAGTTCAGAAGAAATTTCTTGAACTCCAACTATTGAATATTTACTTTCGTCATTACTAAATTTCCAGTAAAAATCTGTATCATTTTCGTCAAATAACTCACTATCATATCCTGTTTCTTTCTCGAAAGAATTGTTTTTATTAAAGGAAACACCTATTTGTCTATGTATGGTTTCTTCCCCGTTTTTATAGTCTAACCCTAATTTAATAATTGGTAATTTGTTGGGATCTTTAAATGTTACAATAGGTAAAATATCAAGTAGATTTCCTAATAATGTTTTATTGGGTTCGGTTTGAATTATTGAAGTATCATTGTTATTAAATTCTCTTTGACTATTGTTAAATACAATTTCTCCCCCAGTTTTGCTACCACCTACAAAAAAGCCAGTACCAACGGGTATGTAATTTCCGGGGCTTCTATATTCTTCTGTACTAACCGAAGCATTATTTAAGTTGGCGCTATTGTTACTGGCTACTAAATTCGCAGAAATACCCATTGCTATATTTCTTGTAGCATAACCACCAACATAACCACTAAATGTATGACCTGCAATGTTAGAGGATTCAATATCTTGTTCACCCGCGTGTTGCCAAAAATATAGTGTTCCGTTTATAGAGTTAATGTTGTCTTCAATAAATTTTTTAGCACTAATAGAAGACGGGTACGGATTACCTAGTAGGTAAGAATCTTCTGCCCCTATTCTTGTTGTTAATTTACCATCGTTTGCAGTTCCTACAAAAGTATAATTTTGTCTAACTCCTGTACCTTTAATTAAAAAACCACTTGTTTGTCTTATGGTTCCTGTACTCCTTTTCTGTTCGTAGTTTGATCTACTTCCATTGTTACTAGAAAATGTATATATCCAATAATCTGCAATGCTAATTGGAGATGTTGTTGCTCCATCAAAACCAGATACAAAATTTACATCAACAATGTTAGAATTTATAGAAAGAGGTATTGTTCCATCTTTTAAAACATCTGAAACTTTATATGTATTTTTATTGTTAGAATTTACGGGGCTACTTAAATAACTATACCTGTAAATACTTGCTACTCTTGTTTCTTTATCGACTAAAAGTTTTCCTAAACCATAGAACTGTTTTGAGTTTGTATGAGTTTGAATTAACTCAGATTTTTTAGCTAGTCTTATTTCGTCTTCTGCATTTACTAGTTGAATACTATCTGTAACTAATAGTAATCCATTTTCTAAAAGCAAACTACTATTATTGGTTACTTTTAATTTTCTCGCTTTCAAAATACTATCTTTTTCATGATAATCTTCTTTAACAATAACATATCTAGATCTGTCTGGATACCCATTGCTCCAAACTCCATTAATCCTTTCTGTTGGTTTTATTTTATGAAAACCAAGCATTGCATTAGATGTTGGTTTTGCGGTAACAATTTCTGATAATAAAGGATCATGAGGATGTCTTTCTGGACCACCTTCAGATAAATCTCTATACGGATTTAAATTGTTGTTCATAAACGCCACCCATTCGTTTTCTAAATATTCTTTATTTGGTGCGGTAACTTCATCTATTCTAACATAACCTGTTTTATCTTTAATATTTGTTGAAACGTCTATTCTAGAATCCCAAGTTAAGCTATTGCTAGCTCTAGAAACTGTAATTGTATTTTCTGATCCAGAAAAATTTGTGATAGAATTATTATTAAAAAGAAGGTTGCTTAAAAGCGGAATAGTAGCCGCATCATTTTTAAATAATAATGATTCTCCTGGTTTTATTTCCAATGGATTTCTTACTGTTGCATTAGGAGAAACTCCTGTTAAATTATTAGTAAGATTCTTAAAAAGTGAAATTACTACTGCATTTTTAGGAATTATTGCCGTTGGATGAATATTAGTAATCTCTAACCAATTGTTGTTTGGTGCTTTTACTACTTGAGTAATCATTGGAATACCACAAGCATTTGTATTTTTATCTATTGCATATTGGTAAGCATTTTGAAAGTTTGCTTCGGTATTTCTATAGTCTGTTTTTTCTAAATTATTAGAAAATCCATTTTCTCCAAACTCTCCATCAATAATAGCTTCTCTTATAGTTGTAGAAGTTAATTTAGTTTCAGCATCAACAAAAACATCTGGCACACAAGATTCTACAGCGTCGGAGCAGCCATCATTGTCTGAGTCTAAATCTAATCTATTTGGAATACCATCTCCATCGGTATCTATATCTGTTAATATAGAAAATTTTTGATGCTCTATATAATCTACATATAAGGCTCCTCCAGAATTCTGAACCATTTTAATTTTTATAAATTGAGTGTCTGAATTCAATTTGTAGTAGGTATTTTTAGGATAATACCCAAAATGTGAAATATATTTTGGGTTAGAAGTTACGGTTCCATTTGCATTAGATTGTAAAACTACTAATGCTTTCCTCTTATAGTACTGCGGAAAAGTTCGAAGATTTATATATGTATGAGCAGGAATTTTTCGACCAAAGTTTACAACTAACTCATCTTTAGTACTATTAAATTTAGCACCTCTATAATTAATACCATCTGTTATATTTTCTTTATAATCAATTCCTTTTGAATAAGTAAATAAAGGAGTTCCTTTAGCTGTGTTTTTGGATATTGTTTTGAAAGATGATTCTATTTTATCTAAAATCCCATCATTATCATCATCTATATCTATTGTATCTTCTATTCCATCTTTGTCTGTATCTATAAATTGTTTATTAAAGGTAATGCCACTCATACCAAACCCATGAGCATATTTTTCAAGACAACTAGAACAATCTTTCCACTCTATTTTTATAGATTTTATTTTTTCAACCTCTAAAAAAGCCACATTTACACTTGCTTTACTTCCTACTGAATAGGTTACAGCATCAACAACTCCTTTAGTTTTATTAGTTATATAAGAGGCATCTGCTACTTTAGTAAATTTTGGATAGACAATTTTATTTGCAGATGTTTTTCCTGTAATAATAAATTTGTCTCCATTTCTAAAGTATTTATTTACATTTAATAACTTAAAAAATGCATTGGTAACAGGTTCACTAAAATCTATTTGCAAAGTAATACCTTCTCCTGTTTTAAAACCGCTAGTATACATTTGTAGGTTATTTTCTCTATTTATACTTTTTCCGATTTCAGGTGAATTTGTTGTTCTTGAATTTTGTGACCAACTACACAGTGTATTTGTTTCTCCTAACAATTCAAAACTTATTTTAACGCCAGAATTATCTACATTGCTTAAAGTATTTTTTAAAAAACCTTTCTTCCAACTAAATTCAGTATTACCTTTTGCATTAGTATTCCATTTAAAACTAGAGTGCTTCTGTTGAGAATGTTTTGCAATAGGTAATACTTGAGAAAATGTTTTATGAGATAATACTATTAAAATTAAAAGACTAACCGTGTAGGTAAATTTATTTATCATATTGCCGTTTTTCCGTTGCATATAAATACATACGAAAAAATGATATCCTTGGTTTTCAAAAAGAGTAATTTTTTATTATTTTTTTTCAAAAAAAACTTAACAAACTATAATACAGAAACATATGGAAAAATACATATATTAAAAAATCCTAAGCTAAAAAGCTTAGGATTTTAAAATCTACCTTAATTAAATTAGTAGTATTAGTTATCTATAGAACCTAAAACACGTTTCATAAAGCCATTTAAAGCTTCCTTTTGTGGTGTTCCTTCTTTAATTTCTTTATTCACTTCTATAGCTCCGTATAAATTAGAAATTAACTCTCCAATAACATCGAGTTCTTCATCTTTTAAAGAAGAAACTTCTGTTAAAGCTTCTAGGGTTTCTATAGTTTCTAGAACGTAATCTTCATCGTTCTCTTCAATAAAATTAGTTAAATGCTTAATAACTGGTAATTTCATAATAGCTTTAATTTAATTACAACTAGTTAATTTCTGCAACCAACTCTTTTAAAACATCAAACTTATTTGTTTGTGTTTGATTTTTCTTTTCTCCATTAACAAAAGTAGCAAATGTTGGTAAATTACTTACATCTGCTAATTTTCTACTTTCTGGAAATTTCTCTGCATCAACCATAACAAAAGTTGCATCTGTATTTTCAGAAGATAACTTCTTAAACTTTGGCTTCATTATTCTACAGTTTCCACACCAAGTAGCAGAATATTGTACTACTACTTTTTCATTTTCAGCAACAATTGCTTGTAAATTGTCTTCATTTAGTTCTTGTACCATAACATTTGTATTTTACAATGTTGAATTATAAATTATGGAATTATGAGTTACGAATCAACACTTCGTAACTCATAATTCGTAATTGTTTTTTAGTTAGAAGCTAAATACTCAGCAGTAGCTTTTGCATTTGCTTGCATAGCATCCTTACCTTCTTCCCAGTTTGCAGGACAAACTTCTCCATGAGTTTGAACGTGAGCGTAAGCATCAATCAAACGTAAGTATTCATTTACATTTCTACCTACTGGCATATGATTTACACCTTCATGAAAAACAGTTCCTTCCTCATCAATTAAGTAAGTTGCTCTGTATGTTACGTTATCGCCTTCAACTTGTACAGAATCAGTTTCTTCGTTATACTCTTCTTTAGTAATATCTAAAATCCCTAAAACATTTGATAAATTTCTGTTACTATCTGCAAGAATTGAATACGTAACTCCCTCAATACCACCATTATCTTTAGCAGTACTCAACCATGCAAAGTGTACCTCTGGAGTATCACATGATGCTCCAATCACTATAGTATTTCTTTTATCAAATTCTGGTAAAGCTTCTTGAAAAGCATGTAATTCTGTTGGACATACAAACGTAAAATCTTTTGGATACCAGAACAATAAGATTTTCTTATTATTCTTTTTAGCCTCTTCTAATACATTTACTTTAAATGTATCTCCCATCTCATTCATTGCATCTACAGATAAATTTGGAAATTTTTTACCAACTAATGTCGCCATTTTTTTACTTTTTAAAATTTATATTTTATTTAATTATTTTAATGGCACAAAGATATTCTTTGAAGATAATTTAAGAAAACAATCGCTTTCTTTTAAATTATAATAACATAAGAAAATATTATACTAGAAAAATTTTCAGTTAAATAGCTTTAATTTATTTTAAAATAAAAATTATAGATAAAAATTATTCAACTTTATATTGTAATTTTGGAAAAACTAAAATTATAAAAATGAAAAATATGAATACTGGCAACGGAGTTAACGATTCTGAAGCTACTGGCAAATGTCCTTTCATAAGTGGCAACCAAAAGGAAACTGCAGGTAGAGGAACAAGTAATAGAGACTGGTGGCCAAACGAATTAAAATTAAGTATTTTACGTCAACATGACGTAAAAAATAATCCTTACGGTAAAGATTTTAATTATTCTGAAGCTTTTAATAGCATTAATTACGAAGAATTAAAAAAAGATTTAACTAAATTCATGACAGATTCTCAAGACTGGTGGCCCGCAGATTATGGTCATTACGGAGGATTAATGATTCGTATGGCATGGCATAGTGCAGGTACTTACAGAGTTGGAGATGGTAGAGGTGGTGCTGCAACAGGCAATCAACGATTTGCACCAATTAATAGTTGGCCAGATAATGGAAATTTAGACAAAGCACGCTTACTATTATGGCCTATTAAAAAAAAATACGGAAGTAAGCTTTCTTGGGCAGATTTAATGATTTTAGCAGGAAACGTTGCTTTAGAGTCAATGGGCTTTCCGACTTTTGGGTTTGCTGGTGGTAGAGAAGACATTTATCAACCCGAGGAGGATATTTATTGGGGTAGTGAAACGGAATGGGGAGAGAATGCAGCACGTTATGACGGTGAAAAAGATCCTTTAAAGAGAGATTTAGAAGATCCTTTAGCTGCTGTTATGATGGGATGGATTTATGTAAATCCAGAAGGTCCAGATGGAAATCCAGATCCTTTAAAATCTGCTCATGATGTTAGAGAAACCTTTGGAAGAATGGCTATGAATGATGAAGAAACTGTAGCTTTAGTGGCTGGTGGACATACATTTGGCAAGGCTCATGGTGCTTCAGATCCTAATAAATACGTAGGTGTAGAACCACATGGAGCAAGTATTACGGAAATGAGTACTGGTTGGAAAAACTCTTTTCAATCTGGGGTTTTAGATGACACAATTACAAGTGGAATTGAAGGAGCTTGGACACCAAACCCAATACAATGGGATGCTGATTATTTTGATGTACTTCTCAATTATGAATGGGAATTAACAAAAAGTCCTGCTGGTGCTCATCAATGGATACCAAGTAATCCTGATGCTCGAAAAGCTCCTACAGCAGGTGGTAAAGGAACTCAAGCTTTAATGATGACAACAGCAGACATTGCATTAAAGACTGACCCAGAGTATTTAAAAATATCTCAGAAATTTCACAAAGATCATAAAGCTTTTGAAGATGCTTTTGCTAGAGCTTGGTTTAAATTAACACATAGAGACATAGGGCCTAAAGACAGATACGTTGGACCAGAAATACCTGAAGAAGAATTAATTTGGCAAGACCCAGTACCTAAAGTTTCTTACAAACTAAGTAATTCTGATATAGAAAGTTTAAAAAAGATGGTTTTAGATTCTAGTTTATCAATATCAGAAATCATAAAAACTGCTTGGGCTTCTGCATCTACCTATAGAGATTCTGACAAAAGAGGAGGAGCAAATGGTGCTAGAATTGCATTAGAGCCACAACGTAGTTGGAAAATAAATAACCCTAAAGAATTAAATAAGGTATTAGCAGTTTATGAGAAAATTAGAGAAGACTTTGAAGGAGAGATTTCTTTAGCTGATTTAATTGTTTTAGCAGGAAGTGCAGTTATTGAAGAAGCTGCTAAAAAAGCAGGTCATACCATTTCTGTTCCTTTTACACAAGGAAGAGGTGATGCTTTACAAGAGCAAACAGATATTGAACAGTTCAATTATTTAAAACCTGCTGGAGATGGTTTTAGAAATTATAAAAATGCCAATGTTCATGCAAAAGCAGAAGATTTACTTATAGATAAAGCTAATTTATTAACTTTATCTATTCCAGAAATGACTGTTTTAGTTGGTGGATTAAGAGTCTTAGGTGCTAACTATGATAACTCTAAATACGGTGTTTTTACAGATAATGTTGGTACTTTATCTAACGATTTCTTTACAAATATTTTAGATTTTTCTATAACTTGGTCAGAAGTTAATAAAGATGAGGAAGAATTTATTGGTAGAGATAGAGCAACTGGAGCAATGAAATATTATGGAACAAGAGCTGATTTAATTTTTGGATCTAATACAGAATTAAGAGCTATTTGTGAAGTTTATGGAGCTAATGACGGAGAGGAAAAGTTTGTAAATGATTTTGTAAATGCTTGGACTAAAGTAATGAACTTAGATCGATTTGATTTAAATAATTAATTACGATATACCAAAGTAAAAATCCCCGAATAAGTTCCATAACTTATTCGGGGATTTTTTATAGCAACTATTCTAAAAAAACGTTAGGTTTCGTATTTATATTTAGAGGTATAAACAAAAAAACCTCATATCTATTGATATGAGGTTTTTTATAAAGAAAGGCAGCGACCTACTCTCCCACATAAATGCAGTACCATCGGCGCTATTGGGCTTAACTTCTCTGTTCGGGATGGGAAGAGGTGAGCCCCAATGCAATAACCACCCTAAAAGGTTAGTTATTAGTTATTGGTTTTTAGTAGTTAGTAAATTTCTAACGACTAATGACTAATCACTATTAACTCTTCAGCTTCGCTGAAGTAATAAGTTAACATATGATAAAATAATATTGTAAAATCAAAAGAATACATTAAAAGAGTTTCCATCCCCCCTCCTTTGGAGGGGAAGGGGGAGGATTCGTATATAAGTCTATGGGTTATTAGTACTACTTGGCTATGACATTACTGCCTTTA
>CAYPHE010000013.1:0-24060 GCA_964410075.1 uncultured Polaribacter sp. | reverse complement strand
GAAGTTATGAAACTAAAGAAGGTGAGAAAAGATATGTTACTGAAGTTGTTGTAAACGAATTGTTATTACTTGGCGGAAAATAGGTGGGGGAATTTGCTATGAAAAAAAAGCTGTTTTGTAATTACAAAACAGCTTTTTAAATTAACAAACTTAAAAAATTACTAAATACTATATGCCCAATGCTTGTCCTCCACCAATTTGAATGGTTTCTGCAGTGATAAAAGAAGCATCTTTACTAGCTAAAAAAGAAACTACACCAGCAACTTCTTCTGGTTGTCCTAGTCTACCTAATAAAATATTGTTTTTCCAAGAAGCGAATACTTCTGGTTTTTCTGATTTTATTTTTGCGTGAAATGGAGTATCTATAGTTCCAGGAGACACTGCATTAACTCTTATATTGTATTCGGCTAAATCTTTTGCCAAAGCTCTTGTAATTGCATGAACTCCCGCTTTAGAAGTTCCGTAGATTCCTGCACCTGGTCCGCCTGCATTCCAACCTGCATTAGAGGTGTAATTAATAATGGTAGCGTTATCTCCTTTTTTTAAATAAGGAATAGCAGCTCTTGATGCAAAAAAGACAGAATCTAAATTTAACGCCATTACAAATCTGTAGAAATCGGTAGTCATTTCTTCAAAACGAGATCTACCTCCTAAGCCTCCCGCATTGTTTACCAACACATCTATTTTGCCATATTTTTCTCCTATTTTGTTGATATTAGAAGTTACTTCATTTTCATTGGTTACATCAAACCCATAGTATGCCGCGGTAATTCCCTTTTTGGTAAGTTCTTCAACTCTTTTTTTTCCTGATTCGTTATCAATTCCGTTTAATATTACGGTATATCCTTCAGTTCCTAATTTTTGGGCTACTGCAAAGCCTATACCTCCTGTAGCTCCTGTTATTATAGCTATTTTTCCTTTTGCTGTACTCATTATGTTTTTATTTTAGTGGTAATAATTGTTAGTTTTAGTTTTCTTGTATTGTTTTTCTTACAGGTTCAATTTTTTTAATAAAAAAGAAAATTGATAACACACCTAGTATTACTGATACTGTTATTGCTATAAATGCTGGTGTATAAGACCCTCCTTTAGTTATTTGTCCAATAAACCAGTTCATAATCATTGGAGAAACTGCGGCGATTGTTCCAGCTAAACCTGCTAAAGTTCCTACTGAGGGACCTCTAAATAAATCACTTGAAATAGTTTGTACGTTTCCTATGGCAAATTGGAATCCAAAAAGAACCAAACCTGCTAAGTAGATAAACGTCATAAAATTATTTTCGCCTACAAACAGAATAATTCCTACAAAACCGATAAAAACCAATAAGCCTCCTGTACTAATTGCTATTTTTCTAGAAACATCTACAGATTTTGTTTTTATGAGTAATCCAGTAAACCAGCCTCCAATTATGCTTCCTGCTGCTGCCATTAAATAAGAAATCCACATGGTAGCTGCAATTTCTTCTATACTTAAACCAAAAGTTTTATTCAAATAAATTGGCATCCATGCAGCAAAGAACCACCAAATAGGCTCTATAAAAAATCTACATAGTAAAACGCCCCAAGATTGTTTGTAACTTAAAATTTTTAAAACAGGTAAACTCTTTTGTTTAATTTCAGTTTTTTCTTCTTTATCTATTCTACTAGACAGTATTAAATTTCTTTCTTCTTCTGTTACCCAAGGGTGTTTTTCTGGAGTAGATTTATTTAAAAATAACCATGGAATTACCCATAGCATTCCAACAGATCCCAAGATAATATAGGTAGTTTTCCAGCCAAACTGAGTGTATAAAAACACAATAATAAACGGAGCTATTACATTTCCAATAGAAGCACCAGCATTAAAAATTCCCTGAGCAGTAGCTCTTTCTTTTACAGGAAACCATTCTCCGTTACTTTTTACTGCGCCTGGCCAGTTACCAGCTTCTCCTAAACCTAATAAACCCCTAAAAATTGATAAACTAATAACTCCTCTGGCAAAGGCGTGAAATACCGAAGCTAAAGACCAAACGATAATAGAAACAGTAAACCCTAATCGGGTGCCAATGGTGTCGTATAATTTACCAGAAGCAAATTTACCCAATGCATAACAGGCTAAAAATATGTTGAACATAAAGGCATAATCTTCTTGATTCATACCCAAATCTTCTCCCATTTGAGGCCATAATAATGCAAAAGCAGTTCTGTCTATGTAGTTTATAACAGTAGCTATAAAAATTAGTGTTATAACCCACCACCGTAGTCCTTTTATCTTCATTTTACCTTTTGTTAAATAGAAATTAAATTGGTTTACCAATTTGGTTTACCAAATATAACCTTTTTATAAAAAGCAGCAAATCTTTTTATAAAAAGATTTGCTGCTTTTTTTTGAATACGATAAAAATTTAAGGAAACTACATTTTTGTAGAAAAAGAGTAGTAAGAAGTTTAGGTCTTTTTAACTATAACAATATGAATAAAGTTCTTTAAAATGCTCTTTCATTTTTTGTTTTGCTAGTTGCGGATTTTGTTCTTTTATGGCATTAAAAATGGCTTGATGATCAGTAATACCTCTTTTAGACATGTTGGCATCACAAACATGATGTTTTCTAAAATTGGTAATAATTTCTGGAGTAATTATTAGCATAAACGTATTCATGGTACTATTACCAGAAGCTTTTGCTATTGCTAAATGAAATAATAAATCTTCTTGAACAGCATCTTGATCGTTTAATACCTTATCTCTAAAAGCATTTAATGCTTCTTCCATATTTACCAGATCTTCTTCTGTTCTTCTTAATGCAGCTAATCTGGCAGTTTTTAACTCTAGCAATATTCTAGTTTCTACTAACGATTTAAAATCGGGTTCATCTAATCTTAGAATATCTTCTATCATTCCATTCATTGCAATAACACCAATATTTGCAACAAAAGTTCCACTTTGAGGAATGGATTTTAACAAACCATAGAACTCTAATTTTTGAATAGCTTCTCTAACATTACTTCTGCTTACTCCAAACTTATCAGATAACATTCTCTCTGATGGTAATTTATCTCCAGGTTCTAAATTTTTGAAATTTATTAAACTTCCAATTTTAGAAATAATTTCTTTTTGAATGTCAGAGTTTTCCGATTTTGTAAGTATCTCTAATTTCATAATTTAGAACTGTTTAAATAAGTCGCTAAGATAAAAATTATAACAAAAAGTGTGTAATTTTAAATTGATTATTCATTTACCCTTAAATTAAAATCCTTTTGTTACAATGCT
Organism: uncultured Polaribacter sp.; assembly: GCA_964410075.1. GTDB lineage: Bacteria > Bacteroidota > Bacteroidia > Flavobacteriales > Flavobacteriaceae > Polaribacter. Next base: position 20,814 of record CAYPHE010000013.1, on the reverse strand, counting down.
AACATCATCTAAATTAACTTCTTCTGCAGTAGTTAAATCTGGAACAAAATATAAAATAACCCACTCTTGATTTACACTTTCTAATATGTCATCATCTTGGTTATCTACAGCATCTTGATCAAATGAAAATACTGAAGTTGTAGTAAATTCGAAAGTAGTACTATCCCAAGCTCCACTTTCAGACGCTTTTACTTGTTGCGCAATTAAGTTATTTGTTAAAATAATAGTTTCATTTTCTGGAACATAAGGTAGTATATAAAAAGTACCAACCAAATCACCTGAACTAGCACTTTTGTTTTTAACATAAGCTGTAATTGTATAATCTACATCTTTTTCTATGTGAATTGGTTGGTATGCTCTTTTACTAGCTCTATCTAATTTTAAAGAACCATCTGTAAAGTTAGATGTACCAGATGTAGAACCTTTATCTGTACCACCATCTAAAGCCTGAACAACCGCTTCTAACGCAAGGTTATCCCAAAAATCATAATCGCTACTATTGTCTGGGTTCACAGCCCAAGGATTTTGAATGTTACTAGATCTATCAAAATCTCCTTTAATAATTTGTGCTTCAAATGTTCCTGCTCCCGGTTGAGCTACAATTACATTATTATTTACTAACTCATCTGTATTACCAAATTCATCTGTTACTGTTAAAGTAACTGTATACGATCCAAAATTTGGGTATTCGTAAGTAGGATTAGCTTCTGTTGAGGAACCAACACCATCTCCAAAATCCCATAAATAGCTTTCTGCAGCTAAAGAGTTACTTTGAAAAGTAATGGTTTTATCAACTAAATCTAAAATTTCGAAGTCTGCTTTAACAAAGGTTAGTTCTTTTGAAGATTTGTTGGTAACATTAGATACTGTGTTTCTTGCATTTAAAGTTATTGTTGTGGTTTCTACAGTACTTGAAAAAGTAAAAACGGTATCTTTTGCAAAGGATTCAATAGCGTTGTCACTGTCAAAATTCCAACTAAAATCATCTGCATTTGTAGAGGTGTTTGTAAATGTTACCAATCGATCGTTTATACTAAAATTAAAATCTGCTTTTGGAATTTCTAAGGAACCAACATAGTTTTCATCTATGTCATCAAACCTATTTTCTTCACAACTTAAAAAGGCTATAAAAACCACAACACTAAGTGCATGTAAAACCTTGTTTTTAAATATTACTTGTTTCATTTTATGTTATGATTATTAGTTTAAAACTTCTATTGATAAATCGTCTACCTGTACTTCTACTCTTTGTTTAGAGTCCATAAAAATAGCTACGGTTTCTAAATCGCCAGAATTAAATATTACAGAAACTCTTCTAAAATCAACTTTTGGATCTGCAGTAGTAGCTTTTAATATTGCAGCTTCAAAAGCTTCTAAATTATAAGTATCAAATGTTTTGTTTAATATGGCTAGCCTAAATTCGTCTTCATCAACTAAGCCAGGATCTGCGTTTCCTAATTTTATCCATGCAATTAATCTATAATTTACATTTGGTGTAACTGTTATTTCTTGGTAAGCTTGACGCGGTCTGGTATCAAATTTTGCTGAAAAAGTACCCGTTCTTACTCTGCTTCCAGTACTTCTTGCAATAGTACCTATGCCAGAAATTCTTTTAATTGTGTTTGATGAATTGTTTCTTCCCCAAAAGTTTCTACCGTCAAAACCATCTTCTCCATCTTCAAAACTTGCACCAAGTATTTCTGGAGTAGGAATTACAGGTACTAATGGCTTTAATACATTAATGGTTTCTACAAAAGCTTCAGAATCTGAAACTGGTGTGTTGTTGTCTTTTGCAACTAAACTTACTGTAAATTCAGCTTCTCCAGAAAACTTTACTTCAATGTTTTCATCTGTTAGTTGGGCTGTATCTCCTATTAAAACGGCGTCACTCGGAATTGACCATTCTTGATTTGTAAAACTAATAGATTCGTTAATAAAACGAAAAACTGTAAAATCTACAATGTCTTGCTCAAACGAAAAGCGTGCCTCTGGAATGGTTAAATCTTCCACATCGCCAACCTCTGGGTAATTGTCTGGGTCTAAATTATCTTGAACACAAGAGTTTAAAAATAAACTCAAAAAAAGTACAGTCAAGAGCAGTGTATTATCTTTAATAAATTTCATATCTAAATTTCTTATTTTAATTGAAAAAACCATCTGAATTGTCTATTTCTCTTTGCGGAACGGCTAGGTAAATATCATTTTGATTGAAAAATAAACCCTCTTCTTGAGAATGAGCCTCTAAAGTTTCTATTGCCACACCAAATCTTATCAAATCGAAAAAACGTTGGTTTTCAAATACAAACTCCATTCTTCTTTCTGCAAGTAATTCTGCACGAGACAAAGATGCTCCTGCTCCTAATTCATCTTTACCTGCTCTAACTCTAATTTTATTAAAAGACGCAATAGCAAGCTCGTTATTTGTTGATTGTGTATCTCCAATAGTTGCTTCGCAATATAAAAGTAACACGTCTGCGTATCTTAAAACAATCCAATCGTTACCAGAACCTTCTCCATTATCTGGTACCCATTTGTTATTAAAAGTTCGAGAATCAAAGAAAGTTTCTTCTCTAATAGTTGTAGGAAACCTAGTAGGCTCTAAACCAGCTGTCATTAACGATTTTAAATTAGAAGTAGCAATATTAGCACCATTAGATTGCCCGTTTTCCGTCATATCAAAACTCCATCTTTCTGCTTCAGATTGCACTTGGTCATCTGGTTCACTATCACTAGTTACTGGAAGTCCACTAGATTCTGAATACTTAATTTGAAAAATAATTTCTTCATTATCTTCAGTTCCTGATCCTCTTCCAAAAATAGCATCATAATTTTGTGTAAGGGTAAAACCAAATTCATTAGTATCTTCTAATAACGGTAACAATAGAGATTGTACTCTTACATAATCTGGAGTGGGTTGGCTAAGTAACGATTTTGCTAAAAAGACAATTGCAGTACCTTTATGAGCTCTGGTTTTAGAAACATCTGCACCTTCTAAATATCCAATTGCTGTTTCAAAATCTGCATTAATTTTCTCATAAGTTTCCGTTTCAGTTAACTGCGGAAAATCTGTAAAATTACTTACATTAATAACTTCTGAGATATAAGGAATATCTCTAAAAATACGAACTAGATTAAAATGAGCTAAAGCCCTTAAAAAGTAAGCTTCTCCTAAAACAGTTTCGTTAGCTCCAGAAATTGCCAGAAAGTTTTCTTCATTATCTATAACCAAGTTTGTTTGGTAAATAACCTTGTAATTGTTAGACCAATAATTAAAAACTTCAAGATCGTTATCTACAATTGTAAAGTTATCATAGGTAGCAAGGCTACCAAATTGTGCACCAACAGTAGCATTGTCAGATCTTACTTCTGTTAATAAATACTCGTTAGTTGGTATTTTTTGATACGCATCATAAGCCCCAACTATAAGTTGCTCAAAGCCAGTTGTAGTTGTTAATAAATCTGAGACAGTTACATCGTTTGGACTATTTAATTCTAGTATATCATCTGAACAAGAAATAAAACTTGTTGCAATAGCCGTTAATAAAATTATATATTTTTTCATTATTGTATTTTTTTAAAAATCTAGATTTAAACCTACAGATATTGATTTTGATATTGGTCCATCTCCTCTTTGGTAACCGTAAGTAATGGGTGTATTTGCACCATTACTTGTAGTGGCAGCAGATTCTGGATTAAAACCTTCGTAACCCTTAGCAAAAATGTATAGTAAATGCTCTCCAGTAGCGTAAAATCGTACTCTATTTAAACCAAACTTATTTACAAGCTTATTTGGTAATGTATAACCTAAACTTATGTTTCTTAAAGCAACAAAAGAAGCATCTTGTACGTGAGCAGAAGATAAATTTCTTGGAGCTGTAAGGTTATTGTCTGTAAAACTACCGTTAATTAAGGCTGCTGAAAAATCAGAGTTTCTAATTGTACCAATGTCTCCAACTCTTCTTTCTGCTCCATGAGAACCATTTAAGGCAAAACTAAAGTCAAAGTTGTAAAAATCGAAATCAGAAGCAAAACCCCATTCAAAATCTGGATATGGGCTTCCTAATACTGTTCTGTCATCTTCATCTATTATTCCGTCTCCATTAATATCTACTACAAAAACAAATTGAGACTCTAAATCGTACCTATCAAAAGCTCCATTTCCGGATGCTGCAAATTCGTAAGGTGGAATTTCTTTGCTTGTGTCTTGAACATAGCCATAGAATGCAGATATTGGACCTCCAATTTCGGTAATCCACTGTACAGGTCTATTGGCATCTGCTACCGACGTAATTACTTGTTGCGCACCACCTAGATCTAAGACTTCATTTCTGTTTGCAGAAATTTGACCAGAAAGAGACCATGAAAATTTAGGTTTTGTTATTAATCTAGCATTCAGTTGAAGCTCCAAACCAGAATTTTTTACTTGACCAATGTTTTGTAATTGGTTGTTAGAACCAATTACAGAAGGTACTTGTAAATCTAAAATTAAATCTTCACTTCTTTTATCGTAATAATCTAAAGATCCGTTAATAATACCACTAAAGAAACCAAAATCTACACCAAAATTAGCTTCCACTAATTGCTCCCAACCTAGTGTAGCGTCTCCTAAATTGGTAACTTTTCTTCCAATAGATCCATCTGCACCAATAACGGTACTAGCTAAAGCTTGTGATCTGTATAAAGAGTTGAAAATATCTCTATCTATATCGTTACTACCAGAAATACCATAACTGGCTCTTATTTTTAAATTTGAAATGATGTTACTATTACTTAAAAACTTTTCTTCAGAAAGATTCCAACCAGCTGATACAGTAGGGAAGAAGCCAAACCTATTTTCTACTCCAAAACGAGAACTACCATCTGTTCTTGCAGAAACGGTAAATAAATATTTATCATCATAATCGTAAATAACCCTTCCAAAATAAGAGATTAGTTTTTCTTGACCTAGTAGGGTAAAAGTTGTTGGAGAAGTAGAAGCATCTGCTAATGATATATTTTGAGTAAAATCATCTGCAAAAACACCTTGAACATCTAAATTTATAAAAGTATACTTAAAATTATCGTAGGTAAAACCTGCAATAGAGTTAATGTTATGTTTACCATAATTTCTTTTAAATGTTAATAAAGACTCTACATTTAATTGTTGTCTTGTAGTAAGTCCATCTGCTCTTCTAGATTCTATAATCTGGTCTTCATCAGAAAAAGTACTAATGTATCTTGTGTTTCTAGTTGTTCTATAATTTCCAGAAATGGTTTGCTTAAACTTTAAACCTTTCGATACTTTAAATTCTATATAAGAAGAACCAAAACCAGTAAATTGTTGTTTTGTTCTAGATCTTAAATCTAAGAAAGATAATGGTCCATTATTATTTGTTGAGTTAATTGTAAGTCCTTGGTAAGTAGGGTGTGGAATAGGAACACCATTTTCGTCTACTACAATTCCACCATTACCATCTGCTTGAAAGTATCTATTAAAAGCACCTTCTAAGGGGATACTTCCAACAGTAAGGTTTCTAACGTCTATATTTGTAGTATTAATAACCGTGTTGCCTTCATTTAAATTATCACCATCTGCATTTGGAAACGGGTTTATGTAAGCCAATGTATTCTCATTAAGATATTGAGGTAACCAAGAAGATTGTCTTATTGGGTCTAAAAATGAAACAGGAAGCCTGTCTTGATCAAAAAATCTTACGTTAATTGTAGCTCCGTATTTAATTTTCTTATTTTTTGTTTGAGAAGAAACTTTTACTCTAGCATTATAACGTTCAAACTGATCATTTAAATAAACTCCTTCATCTTTTATATAAGCTAAAGAAGCATCAAATTTTGTTAATTCAGAACCACCTCTTGCAGAAAATGAATGACTAGTAACTTGTCCTCCGTCAAAAAGAACACCTTGCCAATCAGTTTCGCCACCATTTGCGGCAGCAATAAATCTTTGTGCAGTTAATTCTGATTTTGCAGTTAAAAAGTCGCTATCAAAATCTTCAAGTTGTAATGGTGTTGCACCGCTTCTATCCGTATTGTTATATAAATTGGTAATTCTAGCTTCTTCTTCAGCTATTGATAAATTAAAATTATCGTTTCTCCTAGCCCATCTATACCCAGTGTAAGTATTGTACGAAAACTTAGTATCTCCAGCAACTCCAGATTTAAGCGTAACTATAATTACACCATTTGCACCTCTAGAACCATAAATGGCTGTAGAAGAAGCATCTTTTAAAACCTCTACAGATTCTATATTGTTAGGATCTATACTGCTTAATAAATCAGCATCAGTACCAATAGGTACACCATCTACTACAATTAGTGGGGCAGAGGTACCACTAATAGAACCTGTACCACGAATTGTAATACGTGTGTCTCCACCAACTTCTGTATTTGCTGTTGTAATATTAACTCCAGCAATTCTACCTCTTAACGCATCATCAATTCTTGGTGTAATTGCTTTTTCTACCACACTACCATCAACTTTAGAAACAGCATTAGTTAAGTTTTTTTGCTTTTGAGAACCATACCCAACAATTACAATTTCGTCTAAAGTATTGGCTTCTACTTCTAGAACTACATCTAATCTTTTTTGATTTGTATAAGTAATTGTTTTGGTTTTAAATCCTAAATAAGAAAATTGAATAATTTCACCTTCCTTTACTTTTATTTTATAATTACCATCAAAATCTGTAGTAGTTCCTTTGCTTGTACCTATAACAACAATATTTACGCCTAAAACAGGCTCTTCCTCTTCTGCAGAGGTTACAGTTCCTTTTATTGTAACTTCTTGTTGTGCATATAGCACAGAGCAAAATAAGAGTAGCAATAGAAATACTGATTTAATTTTAAAGTTCATAGTTAACTGTTTAATTGCTTTTTTTGATCTACAAAGTAGTTTGCCTTGGTCTGTATTTTTTATTAAAAGAACCAAAACAAAATGATTTAAAACATAAATGCTAAATACTTTGTTGATGAGATATTTTTCGAAATAAATCTGGTTTACCAAATTGGTTTACCAAATTTAAGTAAAATTTTTTTATTATAAAAATGAATTGTTTTTATGAAGTAAAAACTTAATCATTTGGATTAAAAGTAAATGAAAGTATACTTTAAATTAAAGTGTTGGCATGTAATAATAATTACAATAGAATCTATTTTTTATCACCAAAATAGGATACAGTATCTCCACTTAAAAAGTCTTCTCTAACGGGGCTAAACGTATCTATTAACATTCCTTCTTCTAAACAAACTGCACTGTGCATTAAATTTGGTTCTATATAAACACCATCTCCTGCCGTTACAATTTGTTTAACACCATCAATTTCAAATTCAAATTTACCAGAGATACAATACGTGGCTTGTGTGTGAAAATGTTGATGGGGAGCACCTAAAGCCCCTTTATCAAATTTTACTTTTACCATCATAATTTGATTGTCGTAACCTAAGAATTTTCTTGAAACTCCTCCTCCAAGATTCTCCCATTCCATTTCTTTTGTGATGATATATTTTTTACTAAATCTTTTCATTTTTTACGTTTTATTTATAAAAGTAAGCTCCTGTCCAATTATGGTTTTTACCTTTAATATTTATTGAATGTTTTGTGTTTTCTGAATTATCTAAATTTGATAAAATTAGCGTTCTTGATTTTTCATTTTTAAAGTGAATTTTAAATGCAGAATAGGATTTAGAATCTTCTAAAATTTCAATTTTTGAAAAATTACTATATGCATTTATGGCTTTTTCTGTTACAGGATTATAAGTTCCATGAGATTCTATAATAGATGCGTACATTGCGTTTTGAATACCTTTTTTTCTAATTATTAATGTAGGATCTGTTCTTAAATTAAATTCTGGATCTTTTGCACCAATTCTAGCTAGAATAAGCGCATCGTTTTTATCTGTTGCTGCAGTAATTGTATAAAATTTTCTATTGTTTAACCAAGTAAACTGAATGCTTTCGGAATCTGCTTTTCCTTGTGCTTCTTTCCATAAATGTTGATACCCAAACTTATTTCCCAAAGGAGAAAGTGTTTTTGAAACATCGTAATTAAAACTTGTAGCGATAATTTGTCCAAAATAATAAAATGGCAAATCGTAATTGTGTTTTTGATTTGATGTTATTTTGTTAATATCAATAATAAAAGGTTTTAGTAAAGTGCTATCTTTTACCATAATCATGGTTCGGTGTAGCTTTGTACCTGGATACGCATTTTCTTCTACAGCACTTACAATTTGAAAATCAGAATTAGATACATTAAACACATATTTTTCTGAATGATGTTTGCTGCCCGTTGCAAAATCGTAATTAAAATGAGAAGTTTCATCTTGAACTACTGTATTATGCGCTATTGTGTGTTTTGCAAAAGTTTTATTTTCTTTTAAATAGCCTCCTCCGTTTTTTTGTTCAACATTTACAAAACGAGACAAGCCATAATCTTGCAAAACTTCATCACCATTTTCATACATAGAGAATGATAATTTATCATAATGGCCATGACTTAAACCTTGACCCGTATATTTTAGTACCAAGGCTAATGTTTCATTAGCTTTTTGGTGCCTTAAAATTCCAATTCCACCTTCATTACCATTAGAACCATCAGTTAATTCTAACGATTGTTTTATAAAAACTTGCTCTTTGTTTTCTTTTAAACCTAACGCAACACTTAGTCCTGTTGCATCTAATTGCACCTTGTTTTGTTTTTTAGCAACTGATAGTAATTCAGGTTTTTGAGATCCGTAGTAGTAAGCAATATCTACAGCAGAAACTAGAGAAGAGGTGTAATAAGACATTCCCTTTTGCCCGTCGTTTAGTGGAAAAAATTCGCCGTCTGCATCCGTTAAATTTAGTAAAGCATCTACTGCTTTAATTAAAACGCCATCTTTATATTCAAAAATATGGAGCTCCGGTTTTTTATTTTGTAAAGCTTCTGCAAAAATTAAGAAAGGGTACATTGCATAGCGTTGGTAGTATGGGCCTTCTGTATAAAAGCCATCTGGAGAAAAAGGGGAATCTAAATTGGCTAAAAAACCAGCTTTTCCGTCTTTATCAAAAATAAAACCACCATCATTATCTTTTGCAGTTAAGTCTATATCTTCTTTGTCTAAGCCATACAAGGCTCTATGTACAAGTTCATCATCATCCATAACTAAACCAATCATACCTACAGCAACATTGCCCCAAGTAGAATGGTTGTGTACTCTATTAAAATATTGTGGAGTTTCTACAGAAAGAAAATCTGCATAAGGTTTAAAAAGTGTTTTGTTAAGGTATTCTGTTTCTTCTTTAGACAGCCAATTATAAATACAATCGTATGCCTGACTTGTATAAACTAACCAATTAGAATCGTTTAAACACTGCCAAAACAATTTACCTCTAGCGTAGCTTCTTATTTGAGGATGCCTATCTAAAGATGGAAACATTTTAGCATATTGTAATAACATTTCTTTAATGTAAATAGCGTACTTTTCATCTCCTAAAAGCTGAAATAAAACACCAGCTTTTTGCATAGTTGCATAGTTTAATTTATGCTGCGTATGTGTATAGCCACCTGCCATATCTTTAGGAACAGGTACATCAATTCCTTTTTCTATTTGCAAGTCTACTTCTTCTTGAACTGTTTTTAAAGTTTTATCAAAAAGAGGAATAGTACCCAATTTTGATTTGATTTCGGAAACACTTTTTGTTGTTAGAATTAAATTTGGATGTTTACTGCCCGTATCGACAGACAGATCCTCTTTCTTGTTAGTACAAGAAATTGAAATCAGTAAAATCCACAAAAGTGCTTGAAATTTTTTCATTTTTAAAATTTAAAAAAATAAGAACTCATAATTTATGAGTTCTTATTTAAATTTAAAACAAACTAAATTACTTTATTATTAATTTTTTAGATCCTACTGATTTACCACTAGTAAGTTTAAGCATGTACATTCCTTTTGATAAAGAAGAAATATCTAGATTATTTTTAAAGTTTACTGTACTTAAAACTCTTTTACCCAATAAATTGAATACTTCTAATTTATTTATTTTACTATTTGATTCAATATTTATAAACTGAGAAGCAGGGTTTGGGTAAATAGAAATTTCTGATGAAAAAACGGCATCTACTGAAGCAGTACTTGTGTCAAAATCAACATTTACTTCGCCAAGAGTTAAACCATTAAACTCACTAAGGCTATTACCTGTTACTTCTGAAGTTGGAAAATTTCTAGCTACATTACTACTAAAATCCCAGTCTGGATATGAGCGTGAATTGATACGACCTGCCATCCAATCATCATTATTAACACCATCTAAAGTAGCAGAATTTCCTGTTTTTGAACCTTGTCTAGCTACATATTGTGGGTATTGATTTAGTGGGATTATACTTGGAGATAAAGCTGGGTCATGAGTTAGCGTAACAGATAATGGTAATTCAGCATCTGGCTCTTCAATAAATATCATATTACTGTATGCAAACTCTACATCATCATCATCATCTAATATACTAACTCCATCGTATATGGTCCAATTCTCTGCTAGACCATCTAAAACTCCATTAGCATCAGCGTCAATCTCTTCTCCATCCGGATTGCCTTCTCCAGCAGTTGTTTGTATAATCATGTACGTAGCACTTTGGTCTATAATAGTTCCATCATAACCACGAATACTTGATACACCATTAACTCTGTCTAATTCAAATTTTCCTCCACCTTCGTCAACCCAAGCAGGAATACCAACAAATTCTAAAGTTTCTACAGTGGCATCAGAATTTTGTAAAGCACTAGCATAAGGATTGGTAATTTTAACACCAGAGATATCAGTAGTACCATCATAATGTAGAGAACCAGTGTCAAAGGTAAGGTTAGAAACAATTACTAAAATTCCGTTACTACCAAATGTTAAACCACTTAATTCTACAGCATCTTGTATTCTTCCTGGGTTTTCATCATCTCCATCAACAGCAATAAAGTAAACATCAGCAGGAATTGTTTCTCCTGGAGTACCTCTAAACTCAAAGTATTCTAAAGTATCGTCTGGAGCATACTCAAAGTCACCTGGTAAAGGAGTGTCTGTATAATCGTTAAATACACCAGAATTATTAGGTGGGCTAGCAACTAGTTCGCTAATATAGTATTGCGCACTCATCAATTGAGTGACAATTAAACATGTAAAAAGTAAAGTTTTTTTCATAAGATTATGATTTTAAAGAATTATAAAAATAGTTGCAATTCTGGTATTTTAAATTGGTTTACCAGTTTGGTTGACCAAAAATACAAATAAAATTGAATTATCAAAATTTATTTATGATAAATATTACTTTGCTAATTAATTATGAATGAGTTCAGTAGGGCAAATGAACTTTGTGAATCTAAAAAGATGTATAATTTGGAGTTTTTAGTCAGTTTACCCTTTTTTATTCTGAAATAATTATTTTTTTTGAAATTGTGTGGCTATGGCTACCAATGTTAATAAAGTAAACTCCTTTTTCTAGTTTAGAGATATCAATACTTGGAGTTTGAATAGGATTTGAAAATTGCTTTTCGAAAACTTTTCGCCCATTAATGGTATATAATTTTATTGTTTTTATAGCTTGTTTACTACTTTTAATATACAATACCTCTTTTAATGGATTTGGATATATGCTTATTTCGCTTAATAAATTTGAATTGACAACAGACAAACTTGAATCTTGATAGAACTCTATTTCACCAACAGCACTCCAAACACTTTTTCTAGAAGTACCAGTACTATCAAATCTACCAAAGCCTATTAATTTGACATAACGTGCATTTGTATTCAATTGAAGTTGATTAAAATCTGTTGTATTTGTTGAGGTTAATAGTAGGTCTTCTGAATTAGGTAACACTTTTACAAAATCGGAAGCATTTGTGCCCGAAGTAGAAACCCAAATTTGAAAACCAAAAGCATCAGACTTATTGGTTGTACTAAATTGAATTAACTTTAAAGAATACGTACTTCCTAAATCATAAATAATATACTCTCCATCTCCTTTATAATCGTTTGTTAGTATAGACCCATCATCTGCGGCCCAAACAGTATTATTGTCTTTATCTAAAGTGTTTGCAGCATAATTAAATTTAGTTGTACCATTTACTTCTTCTTTAGAAAAGGAATGAATTGTTACAGGATCATCATTAGCGCCAGTATTAATTAAATCATAAATGCTAGTTAAATCAGCTGCTTTTTGATTGATGATTAACGTTTTTACAATATCTTCTCCTCCAGGGTTTTGAGTAAAAGTTACAGATCCAGTTCTTTCGTTTGTGGTTTCGTTTTTAGATACAGAAACGGTTACCGTTTCGTTTCCTGTTCCCGAATTTTTATCTAGTGTAATCCATGTATCATTTGAAGTTACAGACCAACCTACATTTGCAGTAACCGAAACTTGATAGCTTTCGGCACTAGGTTCTAAGGTTGTTAAACTTCCAATAGATAGCGATTCTAAAATTTTAATAGTACAATCTCCGTCGGAAATATTAACCCCTAAATTATTAAGAAAACAGGCTCCAATACCGTAGCCAACTTCATCATCATTTGTTGGAGTATAAGATGCTAAATTTGCTCCTTTTTCTGAGGAACCTGTTCCAGAAAAAGTAAAAATTTCTCCGCTTGCAGCTGCCGAAATTTCTAACTCTTCTGTAAAACCAGCATTAGTAACGCCCAAATTAGTTCCTGTAAAAACATTATCTGAATAATTTATTGATGTTCCAAAATTGGAATAGGAATTATCTTCATCACCAGAAATAACATCAGATACGTTTGCATTTTCAGCAGAAAAATAAATCAAATTGTTAGAAAATGTTCCTGTTACATCATTAGAACCTTTATCTGCATTGTAAAATAAAGGTGCATTTGTATTTACAATTGAATTATTTGTTATGGTTACATTATTTGACTTTTGATATCCATTAGACATGTCTGTAGCTGTACAAATAATAGCCGCATTAGCCCCGCCACCAATAAACGTAATTCCGTTATTCCATTTTGCTTGGTTAAGAACGGTTATACAGTCTTGTATATAATTGTTGGTAATAGTATGATTGCTATCTGAAATTCTAATTCCTCCTGTACCATCAACATTTTCTCCTAAAAAATAATTGCCATTTACAATAGCATCAGAACCGTGTCTTAATACTAAAGATCCTCTACATCTTCTAAAAGTGTTGTTAATAAAACTATTGTTTTTACTTTTATTAGTAATGATTTCATTTTCGCCATCTGCTTCCACAAAATAATTATTACTTACAGTAGTGTTGCTATGTACATTTTGAGTATTACTACTTCCTATACGAATGGTTTCACTATCTCCAGAGTTGCTTAAAGAAGCATCTATTTTTGCGTATTTGTAAAAATAATTATTACTAATAGTATGCCCAACAGTAGCACAACTATTGTTTTGTGCATTATAATAGAGTTCTACTAAAATTAATGCTCCAGCACTTTCTTTATTCATAAATGAGCAATTTGTAACTGTATTATTTGTGCCATATAAAACAATCCATCTGTGTTTTGTTATTGAATTGTTAGTTTGATCATCTGCAATATCATCAGGATGAATAGCTAATCCATCTATAGCACAATTCTGAATTTTACTAAAATTTGCATAATCAGATCCATCTCTAAATTGAATAAAATTACTTGCTCCATAACCACCTTTCCAATGGAAACCATCCACTATTACATGATCTCCACCAATATCCATTTGTAAACCTCCAGTAAAAACTACACCTCCTGGAGTAGCTGCTCTAAATGTAATTGGTAAATCTGCTGTTCCTGTTGAAGGCGAAAATTTAATTCTTTCATCAGAAGAATATGTTCCGTCCGCTAAAATAACCGTATCGCCTGCATTTAAATTTAAATCTTCTAATTGTTCTGGGTTACTAATATTGTAGGTTGTTTGTCCAAAAGCTTTTAAAGAAGCAATAACAATTATTATGAAAACTACTTTATTCATTTTAATACATTAAAGTTAACTTTAAATTTTGCTCAGTTTTTATCTTTCCAGAATTGATAATTGTATTGTTAGAAGCTTTGTTGTTTTTTGCACCCCACAATAAAGAAACAAGTTTTACCTTGTTATTTTTAAACGTATTGTTGCTAAGATTTACATTTATAATTCCTCTATGATTCAATAAAATAGTATTCTTTTCTTTTGAACCTGAGTTGGTAAAAGTTGAGTTGGTAATTGATAAATTTCCACCAATTGTAGATTCATCATAACCACCTCTGTAATAATCAATCACATTTTTTTGAATGGTATTAAATGTACAATTGTCAATGGTTAAATATTCTGTATTATAATCTCCTTTATCGTTTGTTTCTTCAGACAATTCCAATCCGTTTTCACAATTAGAAATGGAAGTGTTTTTAAAGGTAATTCGCTCAGCAAAAGACTCTTTATACACCTTTAAAACATAATTAAAGTCACTGATTTCGCATTTTGAAACAGATAACCCAAAATGATGAGACATGTTTTTTTGCAAACTCGCAAAAAGGTAGTTGGTATGGTTTCCTTTTAGGATAACTCTTTCAATCGTTAATTTTCCTTTGGGTTGTAAAGAAAATAAAGGTGTTGCTTTTTTGCCATTATATTTTAGAGTTGCTTTTCCATTTCCAGTAATGGTAATTGTTTTATTGATGATGATGGATTTATCAATTTGAGAGTTGTTAAAACTTAAATTGATAATATCTCCATTTTCTGCAGTATCAATTTTTGCTTGAATATCTTCAGCTTTAGTAACAGTATGTGTTACCGGTTCTCTAGGTTCAACTTCGTTGGAAAACCAAGATGCACCATATTTTGTTTTATCTAAAATATTAGGATTTTGAATTTCTGTAGAAACTGTTGCGCCAATACTTGTGTTATTTTTTCTTGAATTTCCAAACAAGTCTTTTTCAATGGTATTAAAATCGAAACCTTTGTATGCTTTAACAGCATTAGGAGTTTCTGTTGGCAATTGAATATGGTCTGAAATCTTTTTTAAATTTAAAGAAACTGCTTTCAATTCATTATCAAAATCATTAAAAGAAACACCCCTATTATCAACTACATTACTTGCAAAAGTTACTCCATCTGCCTTGTCGTGTTCTACAACAATATCTTTATAGCCTTTTTTATTGTAAATAATATTATTAGCAACTGTGGTTCGAATTGGTCTTGCAGAACGAATTTCTGATTTTGGTAAAACCTCTTTTTGAGCCAAATTTTGCCCTACACCAAATTGCCAAGGAGATTCGCAATTTACATACGTATTGTAAGCAACAACAACATCTGTAACTTGATTATATCTGTTTAGTGGCGATTTTGGAATCCCGTTCATAACTGCTAACGGACTTCTAAAATTCTTTCCTATTAAATTGTAGAAATAATTATTTACAACCCAATGCCCTGTGTTAATAATTCTTATTCCTCCAATGTTTTCGTTTACGCCATCTCCAATAAAATAATTACCATCAATCGTTGCATAATTTCCGTGTCTGGTAACTACAGAACCTTCGCTCATGTAAAAAACATTATTCTTAAAAGTATTAAAGTTGGTTTTACTAGATATAATTTCTACTTCGCCATTACATTTTTCAAATAAATTATTTGCAACTGTTGTATAGCTTGGCGACATAGAAGTGTAACTGTTTCCTAGCTGAATCGTTTCTCCACTAGGGCCACCTTTTACAGGTCTTGGTCCAAAATGATTGTTTATAATTTGATGATAATTGTTTATGCTTTCAATTCCCTCGATACTTACTCTAACTGTTGGGCCTTTGTTGGTTTTTCCTGCTAGGTAAGAATTGCTTAACTCGTTATTTCTACCCCAAAATTGCACCCATAAATCGGCATTGTCTCGTTTTGGTTTGTTAAAATCTAAGATAACGCAGTTAGTCAATTTGCAATTATTTGCAATTTCTTTTTTATCAATTCTAAAGTCAACAACGGCATTAGAAGGGGAGTACCCATTTTGAAACAATAAGTCTTTTACAACTAAATATTCACCACCAAATTTTAAATAAGATTTACCTTCTAAACTCACTTTTCCAGCTGTTTCTGCAGCAATGGTAATTGGATTTTCTTTAGTTCCTTTTCCTCTAAATTGAATTGCCACATCTTTCCATACACCATTTTTTAAAACAATATCATCTCCAGGTTTTCCATTTTTTATAGCGTCATTTAATTCTGACGAATTGCTCACCAAAATTGTATGCGTAGTGTTTTTATTGCAAGAAATTAACAATAAAAATAAACTGATGATGAAAAGTGATTTATTCATAGATAGTATTTTTGATAAGCAATTATTTGATATAACATTTTAAAACCTTAGTGGTAATGGTGTCTTTTTTAAATACAATAAAGTATAATCCTTTGGAAAAACCAGAAACATCTAGTTTGTCTTTTTTTAATCTGTTACGAATTGATATTTTTCTGCCAGAAAAATCAAACAATTCAACAGTGTTATGATTTTCTGTATTTGCATTTTTAAAAATTACTTCTTTAGAAGATGGGTTGGGAAACAAGATTATGTTTGCTGCTTTTGCTTTTAAATCTGAAACAGAAAGAGAACCAGTTACTTCTTCTACACTAAAATCAGCATATTTTACAATTTCATCTTGTAAATCTTGAGGGTTGTTTAAACTTCTATAAATTCCCCATTTTGGTCTTGCAAAATCGGCACCGTCTTGCCACATGTCTATTGACGAATTTGTATAACTGAATAAGATTTCGTTGGTTAATGTTTTTCTTATTTCTATTGAATACGTTCCAGAATCGCCATATTTTATAACTTCATTTACGGTTACCCAATTTCCTCTAAGCACATCTAAATTTAATGTTTTAAGAGTGTTTTGATCATTAGTAGGTGTATATCTTAACTCTAATCTATCAGGATTAGATTTTCTTAAAGTTAAGGTTATCATGGGTATAGAAGCATAAGTGCCACCAACAGATTTTATTTGATGTATGTGTGTAAAGCTTGTAGAAGGTTTAAAGTTTTCTGCTAATTTAAATTTCCAGTTGTAGACTACCGTTTCTCCAATGTTTCCTTTTAAATTTTCTGGAGAATCGTCAAAAGACTTTATTTCATTACGTTGTCTGTCAAATGTTTTACATCGATCGTTATCTGGTGTAACGTGAATATAAAAACGAAATACATTTTTATTAAGCTCATCATCAAAAACTTCATCTATATGCCTTCCAAAATTAGAATGGTTACAGTCTGGAACTTCAACAATATCCCTATTAGGATTTGCAAAAACAGCATTAATCAATTCGTAAGTATTTCCTGTGCCATTGGCTTCTAAAAGCACTTGAGATTGTAGTGTTATTGAAAATAAGAGTACTATGTAGAGTGCACAATTATGCTTCATCATTTTATTGTTTTAGACCTATTCTTGCTACTTTATTTTTTTCTTTTAGTAAAGGAGATTTTTCATTTGGAATAAACAATTCATTATCATCCCATTTAGGATTTTTATATAAAACGTTTTCCATTACAGCCCCTTTAGAAGCTTTAACAACTCCACTATTGTGTACTAGTGAATTTTTTATATAGCTAAATCTGCCTTTTAAATCTACGGGAGATTTTATTTTAAAACTATTTTCGAATACAGTATTTGTAATTTCTACAGAATGAATACCGTTTACTCTTAAAACTTTGCCCTTTTCTTGATTATAAATATTACTAAAAACACAATTTTTAACAAGTAGCTTACCACCAGGTAAATCTACAGTTGGAGTTTTTCTAATGTAATTTACAGCAGCTTCATCAATATTTTTAAAAACAGAATTTTCTAATAAAATAACATTTGCATTGTAAAAACCTGTAACATCTTTGTCATAAGATAGGTTTAAACCTCTATAACTGTTTTCAAATCTTGAGTTTTTAAAACTAAGAGTGTCTGCTTTTGTACCGTTGTAAGCTTTAAAAATAGAACCTCCGTCTTTATTGGTGAAATTTCTAAAAACCACATTATCTACATGTAAATTATACAATCCATCTTCCTTCTTATCAGGAGAAGAAAAGGCGTACTTAGGCTGTGAAACTTCACCATCAAAAATTATATGACTTATTTTTAAGTTGGCGCCTTCGTTTAACCTAAACATGTACGTTAAAGGTTTTTCTATATTTTTTTTAACAGAAATTATAGAAGCTCCGCCTTTGTCGCCAACAATAGAAATGTTATTGGTAACGGTTATTTTCTTTTCTAAAATATATTCGCCAGTTTGCAGCTTTAAGGTAGATCCTGGAGCAGCTTTACTTATGGCTTTTCGTAACGTTTCTAAACCTGGTGCTACAGAGATATCTGCAGGTTTTATAACAGGAGCAATAATATTTGGTTTCCACCCAGGACCAGCTCTTAGTTTTAAAGCTTTAGGTAATTTATTTGAACCTAAGTTAAAAGCACCTGCATTAAAAGGATTTCTTACAGTTTTATTAATATCTTTTTCAGGACTTTTTGTATTTGTAGAAGTTTCAAGCAAATGGTTGTTATTTATTGTAGGAACAAGAAATGATTTTATATTTTCCCAATCAATCTTAATAGTTTTAAAGCCATTGTTAGTTATCCCAATAGAACCATCTACATAATTATTTTGGAATTTGATGCCAGAAATATCATCAACAAAAATTACATTATTAGATGATGATTGATTGTAGATTACATTGTTAGAAAAATTAACATTTTTTGGAGCTAATGTCTTTTCAGAATCTTTGCCTTCTCCAAAAGAAATTGGACCAGAATTTATAATGGTGTTATTTTGAATATCTACATTTTCTACTTGATGATACCTATTTAAAGGAGAGTTGGGTACACCATTCATAACCACAATAGCACCTCTATAGCCATCACCTTCTAAACCTATTAATAAATTATTTCTAACAACATGTCCCTTATTAATAATTCGTATTCCGCCAGTTTTTTTAACTCCATTTCCAAGAAATACATTTCTTTCTACCAAAGCATTATTACCATGTCTTAGAGTTAGTGTTCCTTTACTAGCAACAAATAAATTATCTCTAAATATATTATCGCAAGATTTGTTAGAAATAATTTCTATTTCTCCATCACAATTGGCAAATATGTTTTTTTCAACAATTGTTTTAGAAGATTTCATTGAATTTGTACTAGTACCAATTCTAATGGTTTCTCCACCATTTTTGCCTAAATCTGGTCTAGCTCCAAATATATTATTGTCAATTTTGTGATTGTTTTCTAAGTGTTCTTCTCCTTTTAACCAAACTACAAGAGTAGTTCCTTCGCTTGTTTTTCCAGTAAAATTATTATGGTCTACTCTGTTATTTTTTCCCCAGATATCTACCCAGTGGTCTTTTATATCATCTTTTACTTTATAATAAGAAATGGTTGAATTTGTAAAGCGACAATGGTTTGCAAAAGTTTTAGCGTCTTTTCTAAATTGTACAACAGATTTATAACTAGACTCTCCATTTTTAAACCATAAACCACTTACAATAATATGTTCTCCATAAATATTTAAAGTGGAATTGCCTGAAATGATAACTTTACCAGGTGTTTCTGCTTTTATAATTATTGGATTTTCTTTTTCTCCTTTTCCGTAGGCATTTAGTTTTACATCTTTCCAAATTCCGTCTTTAAGAATAATAACATCACCAGGATTTGCATTTTTTATGAGCAAATTATATTCGCTTATAGAACTTGCAATCTTTTCTTGAGACATTATATTGTTGGTAAATACGCATACAACGGCAAGTGTAATTAGCTTAAATAAAGAGAAGGTTTTCATTTATTTTAAAATTGGTTTACCAGTTTGGTTTACCAAAAGTAAGTAAGTTATTTGAAATAAAAAAAAATAAGATAATTTTTATCTAATCTAAAAATTAAAAACAAAAAAAACAGGATTAGTATTTATCTAATCCTGTTTTTTATATTTCTAACGTTTAACGTCTAATTCCCGTTCGCTTCTTTAATAGCTTCTTGTTTCATGGTATCATTAGGTACTATAGCAACATTTACACGTCTGTTTTTTGCTCTTCCTTCAGCAGTAGTATTGTCATATTTAGGTTGTGTTTCACCATACCAAACAGTTTCAAATCTAGCAGCAGCAATACCATCGCTAATTAAGTAGCTAGTTACAGACTTAGCTCTTTTTTCTGATAACGCCATGTTGTAATCATCATTACCAGAACTATCTGTATGTCCTACAACCAAGATATTTGTATCTGGAAAATCATTAAAAACTTTAGCTAATTTGTCTAATGTAGCTTTAGATTTATCGTTAATATCTGCTTTATTAGTGTCAAAATAAACACCACTATTTTCATCAAAAGTCACTACAATTCCATCATCGACTCTTTCTACGTCTGCCCCAGGAATTTCAGTTTCAATTTTTTTGGCTTGGTCATCCATTTTTTTACCAATTAAAACACCTGCAGTTCCTCCAACAACACCGCCAATAACAGCTCCTACTTTACTTTTTCCTCCTTTTCCTAAATTATTTCCTAAAATAGCACCCAACAAAGCGCCTCCAGCAGCTCCAATTGCAGCTCCTTTTTGTTTGTTGTTTGCATTTTTAGTGGCTTCGCAATTAGATAAAGTAATTATTAATGACCCACTTAGAAAATAGATTGAGATTTTTTTTAAAATTTTTTTCATTTGTTTTAATTTTTATTTACTACAAATATCAAAGATTTTAAAAAATAACTTAACTTAAATCGATGAAATGTTGTTTTAAAACGTTGTTATGTATAAAAAATAATTTTTTTAATGCTTTATTAACTAGAATCGGTGAGTTAGTAAGTCATCTTAACCTTGCTTTAACAAAATAATTTTGTTAAAATTGTAGTTTTGTTTTC
>CAYPHE010000012.1:18454-24288 GCA_964410075.1 uncultured Polaribacter sp. | reverse complement strand
TGTTATTCAATAAATATCTTTTTAGATAATATTCCACTTTCGGAAATTACTTTTACAATATAAACACTAGAAGATAAATCTTTAATATTGAATGTATTTTGTAATTGTGTATCTATTTGGGTGAAAGATTTTACTCTTTGCCCTAAAATAGTATATACTTCAACAGATTTTATAGCTATGTTATTATAGTTTTTAAGAATAAGATCTTGGTTTTTGTTATCTAAATATAAACCTAATTCAGAATTTACAACATTGTCATTATTAGATAAAACCTTGCTATTTTCATTATCGAAAGTAAGGAAGAATCTGTTGTTATATACACCTCTAGGAATACTAATCTCGGTTAAATCTTCAGTTGATAACTCATAAGATGTATTAGTAAGTACATCTTCTAAGTATACTTTTTTACTAATATTTCTTATCTCGTCTATTTGAATTAAGATAGGGTTATCTGTGTCTATACTAAAAACTACTGGGACTCTAAGAGAATTTGTAATTTCAGAAACTCCAGCTATAATTAAATTTCTTTCAGAATCTTCTGGGAAACTCCAATAAAAATCTGTAGCCCCTAAATCAAAAATTTCACTATCGTATCCATTATCGTATTCAAAGTT
This sequence comes from uncultured Polaribacter sp., assembly GCA_964410075.1. Classification (GTDB taxonomy): domain Bacteria; phylum Bacteroidota; class Bacteroidia; order Flavobacteriales; family Flavobacteriaceae; genus Polaribacter. The sequence continues at coordinate 23,674 of CAYPHE010000012.1, read as the reverse complement.
ATTCCCTCTTCTAAAAGAAATACCTAACTGTCTATGTAATTGAAAATTATTACCATCTTTATAATTAAAACCTAATTTTAGAGTAGGTAACAAATCTATTTTATTGTTGTTACTATTTTTAGAAGATTTTTTACCTCCTTTAAAGAAGTAAGTACCACTTCCTCCTCCAGATCCGTCTGTAGTATAATTGTCATCTTCAAAAGATCTCATAGAATTTTCGAATCTAACAGTACCACCTGTATTAGATGCAGATACAAAGAAACCTTGACCAACAGCAATGTATCTGTTAGGAGCGTGATAAGTTCCATCTCCAACACTCGGTAAATTACCTTCTCTTAATCTTAAGTTATCTATTCCAATTTTAAAAGGAGAAGCACTACTAATTGTAAACTCTGTTACATCTTTCCAAGGAAGAGAAACTGTGTTACTTAATATTAAAGAAACTGTATTTGTTAATGTAGAAAAAACGCTCCCTTGATTAGAAGAAATAGTTATGTCTAATGGAATTATACCTAAAACATCATTGAAAATATCTATACTTTGTAAGTCAACTTTTTTATTAAAAGAGATAGTCATTGTATATGTTCCAAGACCAGCATCATTAATAACAGCTAAATCTTCAGGTTCTAAAAGTAAACTAAAATCTTGCTGAATTGCATTTCCAGAGGAGTATTCTATAGTTGTAGTAATACCATCTACAGTTTCTGTAACTGTACTACCATTAATTGTAGCTTCTTCGAAATCAAATAGTTTAGCTGCTGATTCTGGTACTCCGTTTGCTGCTATTCCCATAGCAATATTCCTTTGAGAATACCCACCTTGATAACCAGTTAAATTATGACCTTCAGAATTTGCAGGATTAAATGAATCTTCATCTGTATGTTCCCAGAAATATAAAGTACCGTCAATTTCATCAATATTTGTGTTAATAAAGTTAATGGCGTCTAAAGCACTAGGGTATGGGTTACCCAGTAAACTAGTTCTGTTAGCTGTAAAATTAAATGTTAAAGAACCGTCATTTGGAGTACCTATAAAAGTAAAATTTTGTGGGGCTTCTCCTGTACTTTTCATAGAGTACCCTTGTCCTCTTTCTATAACTCCTGTCTGAAATTGTTGTACCCAGTCGGCTTGAGTTTCTCCATTTAAGTATGAATAAATCCAGTATGGAGCTATTTTTATTGGCACATCTGGATTGGGAGAAACAGTTCCAGGAGCACCATCGTATATATTACCTTCTCCTGACCAAGTTATAGGGCGAGCAGCTGAACTTTCTGATGTTGGTATATTTCCATCAAACATTACCTCGCCAACTCTATAAGTGTCTAAATTTAATTCTCTTACAGGTGATGACCAATAGTGATATCTATAAATACTAGGAACAACAGCTGCTTGGTCTCTATATAATTTACCAGAACCTTGTACATTAGACAAACCACTATGAGTTTGAACTAATTGTCCATTTCCAATTAATTTCAATTCTCCATCTAATATAAAATCTTCGTCAAACTCTAAGTATTGGTCATCTAATACCATTAGTTTAGAGTTTTCTTTAATCCAAACACATTCTACTTCTACATTTTCAGCAAGCGTAGCGTGGTTTGAAGTTCCTTGAGCATCTATAACTAGAACTTTATCTACATCTGAGGCATTTGTACTTGGACCTCCAGTTACAGAACCACTATTTCCACCTTTCCATCTATCTGCAACATTGGTTTCTGCTCCGTTCCAAAAAATACCATTTATTTCTGTATAAGTAAAATATTTTGTTCCGTTAAAGTCGTAGTTAGCAGCGTAAACATCTTCTGTATTTATAGTCGTATCTGTTAAAGGAATGTACTCAACATTAGTTGTAAACGAGTCATTATCCGCTACTTTTAATACTTTTAATGTGTTTGGTGTTGTTAAAGCAGCATCTATAGTAGCTTTATTTACAGCAATTTGTACAGAACCTACAGAGCCATTTTCTACAATTTTCCATTTTCTACCAATAGTAATTTCTGGAGCACATACCAATTCAGTTGTTGTTGTGGTATTAACAACGCCAGCATCACTACCCCAAACTAAGAAGTCTTTGTTAGTTGTAAATGTATTTCCGTTTGTTAGGTTTGTAGCTGCAATAGCTCCTAAACCAATTGTAATGATAGCATCAGAATTTACAGATTTAGATTGATATTGATCTAAATCTACAGCATCATCTCTACCAATACCAGCTACATCATTATGATATGTACTATTGGCTGTGTAATCCCAAACTTTAGGGTTGCCACCAGATAGAATATAGTCTCCTTCTACAATTGTACCACTATTATCTGTGTCATCTAAAGTAAATCCGTATTTGATAGCCAAGTAAGTTTCGACTTGTTGTCTTCTTACATCAGTATGTGCATCACTATAAAGAATAACTTCTGCTACACTACCATTTATAACCCTATCTGTGTTTAATCTATCTCTACCTACGTAATAATTTCTTGTCTCATTAGATATGTTTGATACAAATATCCTTGATTGTAGTTCAAAATTATCAGGCCTAGGTTGAGATAAAAAATCTACTTCTAATCCATTTACAAATTCAGTTCCATTAACAACATCCGCAGGAGTCCAAGTAGAGTTATAAATTTGAGTGTCATCTGAATGACCATGACCAATTCCCGCACCATCATCATTTGTAAAAGGTGTAACCCAAGAGTTTGTAGATGTATCATTATAAACAATATACATGGTTCTTGGATTTAAATTACCATTATATGTTAGTACATCATTATTGGCTGGAGTAAAGGTAACTGTTGGATTAAAGTTTAAATTATTAGCAGAAACAGTAACGTCTGGTTCTAGACCTGCTGCTGCTGTAAAATTTGCATTAGTTGGAGTTTGATCTTCCCAAAGCGTTACAGTATTACCACCAGTAACATCTTTATCGGCTCTTAACCAAAGTGTATTACCGCTATAATCTGGAGATACAGGGTCATTATCATCATCTCTATAGTCAACATCGTCTGTTGTAACGTCAGAATCTATGTCTGGTAAATCTGTTTGAGGAGTGTTTATTTCTCCATTTACATCAAAATCATCGTTTACATTGGCACCTTCAAAAATATCTGCTAAACCATCTCCATCTGTATCAACAAAGTTCTCAGGATCTAAAATGCCATCAGGTGTTCCATCTGTTGAATTTCCTGTATTGTTATCTAAATTTGTATCTATGGCGTTTGAGATATCATTTTCTGAGATATCAAAAATACCGTCATTATCAGAATCTGTATCTAAGTAGTCAGCGTTGTCTGTATTATCTGTGTTTCTTGGAGTAGTAGAAATATCAGTACCTCCTAGAGATAGTTCATAATTGTCGTCTAATCCGTTGTTATTAACATCGGTTATAGAATTTCCTGTTCCGCTAGGAGAAACATAACCTATTGTAGGTTGTGCTTCTACATTATCTGGAATACCATCATTATCTGCGTCTATATCTAAATGATTCGGTATACCATCCATATCAAAATCTAAAACCTCAGTAGCAAAACCTCCATCAAAATTAACAGCATTGTCAATTTCAACAACAAAAGAATATGTTCCTGCTGGAAGGGTTACTATATTAGAAATATAAGTCCAATCTGTATTGTCCGAAACATTTGTTGTTCCTGTTGTAGATACTAATGAGCCTCCAGAGCCAGTACCAGAATGAATTCTAATTTCTCCATCACCTGAACTACCATCTCTTGCAGATAATGCACCTCCATAAATTAAAGTGGTTTCTTGTGAAAGGGTGAATGTTTGATAAATAACTCCAGCAGAACTTGCAACATCAAAATAATTACCAGCACCTCCAGTACTATCAAATTCTGGGCCACCATTTCCGTAGTTAGATCCTCCTGCACCATCAACTTCAACAACGTTAGTGTTTGTTCCAGATTCTAAAACCCAAGGAGAAATAGAAGCACCAATATTATTTCCAAAATTTGATGTTGCTAGATCATCAAAGCCGCCATCTACTAACAAATTATCTCCGAGTTCTTCTGTGTCTATAATACCGTCGTTATCATCATCTATATCAATATTATCTACAATACCATCTTTATCAGTATCTAAACCGTCAGTTGTATCTCTATAGTCAAAATCTCCACCTAAAGTAACATCACTATCTCCATCAGAAAAATTATCTACAATTGTGTTATCAAAGCTACCATTAACATCACTATAGGTATCTCCGTTGTCTAAAGAGTTTATTAAACCATTAGCGCCAACAATATTACTCATGTCCAAATCAACCCTTCCATCTGCACCTCCTGAAGTGTCTGTTAAACCACTACCAGATTCTGCAATGTCAAAAATTCCATCTCCATCTGAATCTAAATCTAAATAATCAGGAATTGTATCTGAACCAGCTGGAGCTGTACCATCCGTATTTTGAGGTGTAAATCCAGCTCCAAAAGCTAAATCTACTCCAGTAATACTGTAACTTCCTGTTGGAGCAATGTAACCAGATGTACTTTGTGCTTCTATGTTATCTGGAATACCATCATTATCAGAATCTAAGTCTAGATAATCAAAAATACCATCACCATCAGAATCTGGAGGAGTACAAAAGCTTAAATCTCCTATTGCGATATTTTGTGTTGTTGATATGGCTCCTGTTCCTGTATTTTTATAAACGATTTCTAATTTAGTAATCCAAGCAGGAATTTGATTGATAATTATATTTGAAGTACCTGTAGTTGTACCTTCAAATTCGTTATCTCCAATATTATAAGTATTAGAAGCACCTGTAGTATAGTCAGCAGGAACTAAAGTATATTGAGCACCATCTTGTTTAGTTAATAAGACTTGTACATTATCTGTGGCTGTTCCAGAGTCTTGATTTACTTCGTAAATCGTAAAATTTAATCCGTACACAGGAGAGCTAAAATTAAAAGTATGTCTAGATTCTGCATTAGCAACTGCACTCTGTTCTAAATTGTAAGCACTATTGGTAGTAGTAGCATCATTTATTCTGTAGTCACTTTGACTAGAAACATTAGATGTTCTTGAAAAAGAAACGGTAACTCCGCTAATAATTTTTGTAGGAACAGTAGTTGGGTCATCTCCATCTGATGTAGTAACTCCATTTGGAGAAGTTACTTGATATTCTGTTTCCCAAATAAAAGGAGCAGAACCTGGAATTGTACAGGATACACCTATTTCAACACTGTCTAAAATACCATCATTATCATCGTCTAAATCTAGCTC
>CAYPHE010000012.1:0-18354 GCA_964410075.1 uncultured Polaribacter sp. | reverse complement strand
CACCTATTTCAACACTGTCTAAAATACCATCATTATCATCGTCTAAATCTAGCTCATCATTAACTCCATCTCCATCAATATCGTTCGTAAATGTAGTATCTCTATAGTCTACATCTCCACCATTAAATACATCGTTATCTACATCTGGAAAGTTATTCGTTTGCGTATTATCAAAATTTCCATTTACATCTGTGTAATTATCTCCATTATCGTAATTGGCATCTAAACCATTTGTACCAACATTTCCAGATAAAATAATGTTAGATTCTATATTATCTAAAATCCCATCGTTATCAGAATCGTTTTCTCGATAATCGTCGTCACCGTCACCATCGGTATCTACTGGAGATAAACCTCCACTGTAAGCTGTGTCTACACCAGTTCCATCATAAACTCCATCAGGAATAACATAACCTACCGTAGACTGAGCTTCTATATTGTCAGGAATACCATCATTATCTGAATCTAAATCGAAGTAATCAGGAATACCATCATTATCGGTATCTCTTGAAACACAACTAACATCAACAGTATATTCTATTCTAAAAGTACAGAAATTTACTTCATTAGAAAGTGTTGCTTCTAATATTATTCCTGGTACACCACTACCTATATCTATTACAGATACTTGTTGATTCACAGAATTTGTTGTTGGTATTAAACTTCCGTTACAATCAAATCCTGTTCTTAAATTAGGGATAGTAACATCTCCATTTATAGTTAAAGAGAAAAATTCATTATCTAATTGTAAATCTCCATCTGCTAGTACATTACTAATGTTTACAGTTGCTCCTATTGTTACACCTAGAGCTGATAAATCTATATTTTGAGAGTCTGTAAAGGGACCATTGTTAGCTATTTGTCTTACAGGAGTTGTTAAAGATGAAGAACAAGTGGCTAAACCTTCTTCTGTATCTAAAATACCATCATTGTCATCATCTAAATCCGTACTATCTGGTACACCATCATTATCATTATCTTGAAAAGAAGAAGCATCATCTCTCCAGTCTATTTCTCCTCCTGAAGGGTTATCAGGGAAGTCGTTAAATGGGGTAGTGTCAAAATTTCCATTTGTATCTGTATAAGCATCATCAACCTCGTAGTTTGCGTCTAAACCATTAGAACCAAAATTTGAACTTAATGAAAGATTAGCTTCTATTCTATCTGAAGTGCCATCATCATCTGAATCTGTATCTAAGTAATCTGGTTCTCCTGTGCCATCAGTGTTTTCTACGCTAAAGGTTTTTATACCATTGTCTACTGCTGTTTCATAAATATCGTACAAACCATTTGCACCAACGCTGCCAGTTGGGGCAACATAACTAGCTGTAGCCTGAGCTTCTATATTATCTGGAATACCGTCGTTATCTGAATCTAAATCAAATTGATTAGGAATACCATCTCCATCGTCATCACAAGTAACTGTAAATCCATCAAAACTTACATTGTTTACTTCTAAAAGACCTCCATTGTCAAGAAATAATTGAATTCTAATGTATCTAGCTACTGCTTCTAATTGATATTCTTTTTCTTCTTCTAAATTAGTTGCCGTCCAAGTATATAATTTTTTATTGGTAAAAGTGGTACCATCAGCAGATTCTTCTACAGACATTATCTGAGCATCATCTACTGTAATTCTAGATTCTATTTTAATAATAGTATTTGCAACAACATCTGTATCGTTATTTAAATCGATAATTAAAATATCTGATTCATCGTCTAAAGAAGCTCTACTTGTGTTTGATGTTATAGCTCCAGTAGCATTTGTAACATTTGTAGAACTCTGAATACCAGATGCGTCACTTCCTGTAGTATTTGCTGTTGAGCATTCTGTGGTGTCTAAGATACCATCATTATCATCGTCTATATCTACACTGTCGGGAATACCATCATTATCGGTATCTTTAGCAATTGATGTTCCACTATCTCTCCAGTTTACATCACCTCCAACAGTTGTGTCTGGAAAATTGTCTGCTTGAGAGTTGTCAAAACTACCATTAGTATCTGTATAATCATCTCCATTATCATATGCATCGTCTAAACCATTGCTACCTACTTCTCCTGTTAAATTGATGTTTGCCTCTTCAGTATCTAAGATGCCATCACCATCAGAATCTGTATCTAAATAATCTGGTCTTTCTGTACCATCAATATCTATTAAACCAGTACCATTTAATCCTCCTAAACCGTTTGCACTTGTGGTATCATTTCCACTTTCATAGGCACTATCTAAACCATTAACGCCAACCACACCATTTGGGGCAACGTAACCCGAAGTAGATTGTGCTTCTATGATATCTGGAATACCATCGTTATCTGAATCTAAATCTAAATGGTTTGGAATACCATCGTTGTCAAAATCAAAAACATTTGGAATACCATCACCATTAATATCATTATAATCTGTTGCGCTTCCATCAGAAGTACCATTATCATCTCTTACATCTAAATAATTAGGAAGTGTATCTCCATCTTCATCTCCTAAAGGGTCATAAGTAGTAGCTCCAACAGTTAATTCTACTGTATCTAAAATTCCATCATTATCATCATCTATATCTACTGTATCTGGGACACCATCGTTATCTGTATCTACTTCATCAACAGCATTAACTTCTATGGCTATGTTTACAGCTTCTAAACCACTAAAATCAAAATTAGATGTTACTTCGTCTCTTGGATAAAGTGTGATATCTACTTCACCATTTACATCTGGTGTACCAACAAAGAATGTTTTAACTATACCCCATTTTTCTCTAGGTATATTTGCAATGGTTTGTCTTGGGTTTGCATCTATTTGATAATCAAATTTATCCATATACTCTCCAGCATAAAATAATCCGCTTACAGAAGTAGATAAACTTGTCATTGCATAAATGGTAACTTGATAATATCTATCAACTTCTAAGTCGCCAATTTTTGTTGTAACAGATTCCTCTATACCTGCATCACCAACATCTCTCATGGTAATCCATGTAGTATGACCTGTAGGAGGTAAAGGTAAAGGAGCACTTATCCAAGAAGCACCACCACCACCAGTACCATTTCCACCTGCAATAAATCTATTAGAGATATCTGGTGTACCACCAGTATCAGACCATCCAGTAGGTGTACAATCCCCACAAGTTGTTGCAGACGACCCTGTACTAGGTATAGTTTGTGAAAATAAATTGTGATTGAATAAGACTATTAAACAAGTAATAAGAGTTAATAACCTTTTGTTGTAACTTTTAGATAAGTATTGAATTTCCCCAAATTCAAATACCTGAAAAAGATTTTTTTTCATGTATGCATTTATATTTTCCTTGGGGGAAACTTAGGCAAAAGTAATAAATTAAAATTATAAAAAACAATAATTACTTTTTATAATTTTATTGATTATAAACTTTTTAGAGTGTTTTTCTATTTTTTAGAATATTAATTATTTCAGAAATAACTAACTCTTTATAAAATATATTTTGTTTAAATAATGATGATTAGTCTTGATAAAGAAAGAAAAATATCTAGACTATTAAATAAATTTTAGCTTTTATCAACCTTATTATAGGCTCTTATCATAAAGTAAGCCCATAGAATTACACAAATAGCAATAAAAACGGAGAAAAAAAGTACAAAACTATCTACGCTCACGATAAATAAGTTTTAAATATATCATTACTCCAAGTATAGTTGGAGCCCAAAGACCAAGAAAAATACCGTGAAGTCTATCTCCTGTTAAAAATAAATATTCTGCTATAAGAATAATTAAAACACAAATGGATAACATAAATACGTTACCAGCACCAATTTTTTTCATAAAAAGAGGTTTCTTCTTAAATTAAAGTTTAAAATTACTCTTTTTTAGTTCATTTTTCTTAAAAATTTTAACAAAATACTATATTGATGAAAATATCTCGTATTTTTATTGTGTTAAAGTGTTTAAAGTTTCTGTTAAATAAATGAACAAATTAAAAAACTTTTTTTTTCTACTCCTTTTTTTTCTTCAACAACTATTTGTTGCACAAGAATTACCTCCAGTTGTTATTTATGATGAAAGAGATTATAATGCAGAAAATCAAAACTGGTCTATTTCTCAATCTGAAAATGGCTTTATTTATGTTGCGAACAATAAAGGTTTGTTAGAATTTAATGGTGGAAATTGGAAGTTGTATGAAACGCCCAATGAAACGATAATGCGTTCTGTAAAAGTTATTGAAGATAAAGTTTTTACAGGCTTTTATATGGATTTTGGTTTTTGGGTAAAAAACAAATTCGGAACACTTAAATTTACTTCTTTGGTTAAAAGCACTAACACTAAAATGTTAGAAGACGAGCAAATTTGGGAAATTGAAGAATTAGAAGGTTACATATTATTTAAGTCTTTAGAGCGAATTTATATTTACAATACAGAAGATGAAAACTTAGAAATAATTAATTCAGAAAATAGAATTAATAAGCTTTCTAAAATAGATGATACATTTTATTTTCAGGAAGATAAAAAAGGGTTGTTTAAAATTGAAAAAGGGACAGCCAAATTAATTTCTAATGATAATATTTTAAAAGAGAATTTAGTAGTAGAGCTTTTTGAATACAAAGAAAAGTTACTTTTTTTAACTCAAAAAAGAGGATTTTATTTTTTTGAAGATAATAAAGTAAAAAAATGGAATCTTCCAGATAGTGATTTGCTTAAAGGCAAAACAATATATAGTGCAAAAAGGCTTAACAATAATGATTTCATATTAGGTTCTATTGCAAATGGATTAATATGTTTAGATGAAAATGGAAACCTTAAGTATCAAATAAATCAAGATACTGGATTAAGCAATAACACAATATTATCTTTATTTGAGGATAAAGAGAATAATATCTGGTTAGGTTTAGATAAAGGAATAAACTGTATTAATAACAATTCTTTTTTATCCATTTATAAAAATAGGAGTGAATTTTCAGGAACTATTTATACGTCTATATTGTTTAATGACACTATTTATTTAGGTACTAATCAAGGGCTTTTATATAGATTGTTAAATTCTGATAAGCCTTTTCAATTTGTAAATAATACACAAGGTCAGGTTTGGAATTTACAAGTAATTGATAATACATTGTTTTGTAACCACAATTCGGGAACATTTGTTATTAAAGAAAATAAAGCAACTTCAATCTTTAATAAAAAAGGAACTTGGAAACTTTTAAAAATAGACGATAATACTATTTTACAAGGATGCTATGATGGTTTATCTATCCTTAAAAAAGAAAATAATACTTGGAGTTTTAGAAATAAAATCGAAGGTTTTAATAATTCAAGTAAGTTCATAGAATTGCTAGATAGTTCAACTTTATTCGTAAATCATGAATATAAAGGAGTTTTTAAAATAGAAATAGATAAAGATTTTACAAAAGCCATTAAAGTTGAAAAATTAGATTCTGCTGAAAAGGGAATTCATTCTAGCATAATAAAGTATAAAGACAATCTATTGTTCGGCACTAAAAAAGGTGTTTTTTCTTACAATAAAGTTGAAAACCGCTTTAAAAAAGACAGTTTATATAGCAAGCTTATTAATGAAGAAAACTTTGTTTCTGCTAGATTGATAAAAGATGAAAATAAAAACAGATTGTGGGTTTTTGCAAAAGATCAAATCAACTATGTAAATCCTGGTAATTTTAGTGATAAGCCAGAAATAAAAAATATAACCATTTCAGAAGACATTACCAAAGCAGCTTCAGGCTACGAAAACATACTAAACTTAAAAAACGACAAATATTTAATTGGTATAACTAATGGTTATTTAATTTTAGATTTACAAAAACGTCAAGAGCCAAAAGATTTTTCAATATTCATAAATAAGGTTTCTAATTTTTCATTAAATGAACCAAAACAAAAATTAGTTGTAAAAAAAGATACTGTTTTACCGTTTAGAAAGAATAACATGGTTTTTTCTTTTAGTGTACCAAATTTTGATAAAATTTTTTCTACAAAATACCAGTATCAATTAGAAGGATTAAATAACAGTTGGAGTAATTTTTCTACAGAAAATCAAGTGGTTTTTGATAATATTCCTTTTGGAGAATATACTTTTAAGGTTAGAGCTAAAATTGGAAATAATTTAAGTAAAAATATAGATAGCTATCATTTTACCATTAAAAGACCGTTTGTACTCTCTAATACAATGCTTGTTGTTTATGTTTTAGTTTTATGTTTTATATTCTATTGGCTACATTTTTTTACAAGAAGGTATTATAAAAAACAAAAAGTACGTTATTTTGAAAAGCTAAAAAAAGAAAATGAATTAAAGGAGTTGGCTATTTCTCAGCAACTTACAAAATTAAATAATGAAAAGCTAAGACAAGATATTGAAGCAAAAAATAAAGAACTGGCAACTTCTACAATGAATATCATTAAAAAGAATGAGTTTTTAAACACGATTAAAAATGAATTATCAGAAGGAGGAACCAATAAAGTGTCTAAAGTTGTTCAGATTATAGATAAAAACTTAAACAATAGTAACGATTGGAACTTATTTCAAGAAGCATTTAATAATGCCGATAAAAACTTTTTGAAAAAAGTAAAAGAGAAACACCCAAAACTAACACCAAATGATTTGCGTTTGTGTGCATACCTTAGATTAAATTTATCTTCAAAAGAAATTGCACCACTACTTAACATATCGCCTAGAAGTGTAGAGGTAAAAAGATACCGTTTACGTAAGAAAATGGACCTTCCTCATGATTTTAATTTAACAAACTACATACTTGAAATTTAGATAAGAATATTATCAATTTATCATATTCTATCAAAATAACACTTTTTAAGTCAATATAGTCTATTTTAAAGGTAATATACTACCCAAACATTACCTATACAATTCCATTTTTTTTTACAAATTCGCTCGTTTTTTATAAAAATTGACGTTCATAAAATTTCAAGCTAATACTAGGTTTCTCTTGTAAATTATGCAATGTATGTTTTTTGTTGGGGTTAATTTTGTCAATTTAACAATAAAATAACCTTAAATTTATATTATTCAAATCACACCAAAATTTGATAAACAATTTTTCAGATAAAATCTCAAAACTATACTTCTGAATAAAAATCAAATTTTAACAAAAACAAATAAAGTATTATGAAGAACATTATAAGATTATTCATCATCTTATTTACTGTAAGTTTTTTTGCTCAAGCAGATAAAGTTGCTGTAATAAAAAATGAACAAGGTTATAAGCTAAATGTAAATAATTTAGACTTTATGATAAACGGAATGAATTGGGATTATTTTCCTATTGGAACCAATTTTTCTTATAGTTTATGGAATCAACCTGATGCATTTATAAAAGAAGCGCTTGATGCAGAAATGGCATTACTTCAAAATATGGGCGTAAATACTGTTAGAATGTATACTGGTGTTCAACCCAAATGGATTACCTATATCTATGAAAATTATGGTATTTACACAATGTTAAATCATTCTTTCGGGAGATACGGATTAACAATTAATGGAGCTTGGGTTCCAGTAACCAACTATTCAGACTCAGCAACAAAACAAATACTATTAAAAGAAGCAGCCCAATTAGCTAAAAAATACAACAACACAAAAGGGTTGTTGTTATATCTTTTAGGAAACGAAAACAATTATGGTTTGTTCTGGGCAGGTGCAGAAACAGAAGATTTTCCTGACGAAGATGAAAAAAGACAAGCAGTTGGAGAAAAAAGAGGTAGACCCATGTATCGTTTAATGAACGAGGCTGCAAAAATTATGAAAAAAGCAGATGCAAATCACCCTGTGGCTATCTGTAATGGAGATATGTTGTTTGTAGATATTGTGGCAGAAGAGTGTAAAGATGTAGATATCTATGGAACTAATGTTTATAGAGGTGTTTCTTTTACCAATATGTTCCAAGAGGCTAGACAGAAATTAAACATGCCTATTATGTTTACAGAGTTTGGTTCAGATTCATTTAATGCAAAAAATAATCAAGAAGACCAAAAGATGCAAGCCTACTATAATCTTGCAAATTGGAAAGAAATTTATCAGAATGCTGCAGGTATGGGTAAATCTGAGAATTCTATTGGAGGTTTTACTTTTCAATTTTCTGATGGATGGTGGAAAAAAGGGCAAACTAAAAATTTAGATATTCATGATAATGAAGCTACGTGGAGTAATGGAGGTTATCGTTTAGATTTAGCTTACGAAGGAGCTAATAATATGAATGAAGAGTGGTTTGGTATTTGTGCAAAAGGCCCTAATAATGCAGAGGGGTTATACACATTATACCCAAGAGCAGCCTATTATGTTTTAAAAGAAGCACATAAATTTAATCCGTTTGCATTAGGAGCAACTCCAGAAATGTTAGAAAATCATTTTTCTCAAATAAATCTTATGGACGGTGTGTTAAGAGCAAGAGGAGATAAAGCTGCACTTGGTGGAGGAGAAAAAATTAGAGTTAGTAGGTTAACAGCTAAATTCTCAACTTTTCAAACTGGAGGTAGCTTAATTACAACGCCAGAAACAGCAGATACTGAAGCAAATGCATTCCCTAATCAGTTGGGTTTTGATCACATGCAATCTTATTTTGTTGGTTTTGAAGGAAACCCAGCACCTAATATGAGAGCCAATGTAAATTTTAATGTATTAGGAAACGTTGCTCAAAATCCAATCGATGAAATTTTTTATGAAAATGTAGGTAGACCCGTTAATATAACTAACGCAAATGGAGAACAAATTACCCTTACAGATGTAAATAGATTAAGAGTGTATAGTGCAGAATTTGAATGGAATGCAAAAGATTTTGATATCAAAGGATTTTATAGAACTGGGCATTATCACTGGGGTTATGAAGGAGATTTTTTCGGATTGTACCCAGAGGCAAACTACGGACCTAATTTAGATATCTATAATGGAGAAATTATGGGTGTAGAGGTAAACGGTAAAGGAGCTTTTAATGGATTAAAAGCAGCTTTAGGACCTCAATTATGGTGGGGAGCAAATCCTACAGCTTTATTAAAATATCAAAAGAAAATAGGGCATTGGGATTTTACAGGTATTTACCATAGAGATTTTGAGACAGATATTATTCTTGATGAGGTTACAGGACAACGAGCTTTAGATGAAAACCAAGTAAGAAGTGGTATTATTCCTGCTTTTCCCACAGAAAGAGGTACACTAGTTTTAGAAAAAGAATTTGGAAAGTTTGATTTAACCTTAGGAGGTATATGGGCAGGTAGTCCATTAAATGGAACAAGTTATCAAGATGTAAATGATGATGGCCAAGTTGTTGTAGATCGAGTAAAATCTTCTGATAATTGGGGATGGAAAGCAAAATTAACTTACGAAAACGGCACCTTTAATTGGTACGCACAAGGAGGTGTTATGGGCTTAGTAGCTAATGGAGGAGCAGATCAAACACAAACTTTTACAGGTTGGAAATTAAAAGATAATGGAAGTGGAAATCAATCTAACTTTTTAACAGGGTTAACTTATACAATGGGGAATCTACAAGTGGCGCCAAATTTTTTATGGCAAAAACCTTTGGTAGATCCAATGCCTAATAATGTTGGTGGAGCAGGAAGATTAAGAAACGTAATAGATGACCCATTTGCGGTAAGATGGAATAGAGAAACTACAGCAGGTGAAATTTTATTCACTTTTGATCCTACACCAGGTTCTTGGATGTATCAATGGGATAATGATAGAGCAGAGGATGCAAAGTTTGCAGCTAATTTAGGGTTTGTATATAGACACTTGCCAACAACTATGGATGCTCATATTGGATTTTTAGCCAATCGTACATTTTTTGCTTTTCCAAGTTCAGCACCCGCTCAAGATTTATGGGAAGTACATTCTAGAATGGTTTCTAAAATAAGTCCAGATTTTGGAATTATTGGAAATTTCTATTATGGAAATGGACAAGCAAATGGAGATTCAGATAGAACAATAAAACGATTCGGAGGAGATGTAAGAGTTATTTATAATAAAATGAAAGTAATTTCTCATGTAAAAATTAACGATTGGGGACCATTCGATTATCATAGAGATTTCAACTTAACATTTCCAGTACAATTAATGCTAGATGTTTCTACAACTTTAGGAAAACCAGACTGGTTTGTGTTACCAAGTACAACAATAGGTATAAGAGGAACATGGAGGTCTTTAGATCAGTTTTCTCCTCGTTTTGCGCCTAACGAAACAGCAGAATTCGCAACAGCACCAATTTTAAGTCCTGTAGGATTTCCAAATGGTAGTGAGTGGGAAATAAGAACTTACATTAATATAAATCTTGGAAAATAAATAGAAAGAAGATGAAAACAAGAAACTATATATATTCAAAAATTACCTTCTTTTTAGGGTTAACATTAGTAACGCTATCAAGTTGTGAGAGAGAGATTTCAGACGATTTTGTTTTAGCTACATTTCCTGCTACAGCAGCAGTATTTACAGACGCTCCTGTAGGTTTAACTGACGAGTTCTTTATTTCTTTTGATCCAGCTGTTGGAGCAAATACAGAAGGATTTGGAACGGATGATAATGAAGCTTTTCAAGGAACATCATCAATAAGAATTGATGTGCCATCTCCAAGTGACCCAGAAGGAAACTTTATAGGAGGAATTTTTAGAGATCGTGGAGAAGGAAGAGATTTATCGGGCTACGATGCGCTTACTTTTTGGGCAAAAGGGACACTTACCGGCACAATAGAAGTTGGTTTTGGTACCGATTTTATTTCAGATACGTACCCAGTATCTAGTAGAATACAGTTGGCAACTGGTTGGAGAAAATATACCATTCCAATTCCAGATCCTTCTTTACTTACTCAAGAAAAAGGAATGTTTTTATTCTCTGCAGGATCTTTTGATGCTTTAGGAAATGATAATGTATCTGATGCTACTTCATTTAGTGATAATATTGGGTATACGTTCTGGATTGATGAGCTGAAATTTGAAAAGTTAGGAAATACAAAATTATTATTTCCATTTATTTTAAATGGAGAGGATACCGAAGTGGATAATTTTACAGGTTTTACACAAACTATTGATGGACTAGGGGCAACATATAATTTAGCGAATGGTCAAAATGTATCTGTAACAGCTTCAAACGCTTATTTTAATTTTTCTTCATCAAACACATCTGTGGCTACAGTAACTTCTTCTGGAGAGGTTAGTTTAATTGGATCTGGAACAGCAAAAATATCTGCTACACTCGCAAATCAGCAAGCAAATGGCTCGTTAACCTTAAGTTCTGAAGGAGCATTTATGAGTGCACCAGAACCAACAGAACCAGCAGCTAATGTAATAGCTATTTATAGTGATTCTTATACTGGTGTAACCAGTCTTAATCCAGGAATTTTCGCAGGAGAAAATACAGGCAATATTTCGGTACAAACCATAGAAGATAACAGTCATTTAAATTATGAATCTATAGATTTTGTTGGTATTGGTTGGGATGGTAGTGTAGATGTTAATGACAAAACCATGGTTCATTTAGATGTACAACTAACTAGCGAAAATAACGCAAACCTAATTATGGAGTTGGTTGATTTTGGACCAGATAATGATCCTGCAAACGGATTAACAAGTGCAGGAGGCGATGGTACTTCTGGAGGAAACAATATAAGTAGTCAATTGGTTCTTGGAGAATGGGTAAGTATAGATATTCCATTAAGTGCTTTTACATTAAGAACTGGTGGCGGTGGTGCAGGAAACCCAAATAGAACTAATATTGGTTTTGTAGTATTTGTTTCTAGTAACGGAACCTCTTTCTTGGTTGATAACATCTATTTCTATTAAGAATTTAAAAAATTTTAAAAATGAAAAAAACAATTAAACATAGCATACTGTCAATAATACTTTTATCTGGTTTGTTATTTACAAGTTGCGATGATAACGAAAAGCAACAAACGGTAGCTACACTCAATAACCTAGTATGGGCAGATGAATTTGACACCAATGGAACTCCAGATGCAACCAAATGGAACCTTTTAACTGGAGACGGAACTGAACAAGGAATTCCTGGTTGGGGTAATAACGAGTTGCAAACTTATACAAATAGACCTGAAAATGTAACGGCGCAGAACGGAATACTTATAATTACTGCTAAAGAAGAAAGCCTCGATGGAAAATCTTATACATCTGCAAGAATAACTACAAAAGGATTGTTAGATCAGCAGTATGGGAGATTTGAAGCTAGAATCAAATTACCTACAGGAAAAGGAATTTTCCCAGCTTTTTGGTTGTTAGGTGATGATGAAAATGGAAGTTTGGTTTGGCCAGAAATCGGTGAAATTGATATTATGGAATATCTAGGTAATGAACCTACTTCTGTTTTTGGAACAGTGCACGGACCAGAATTTTCTGCAGCAAACTCAATTACGAAATCATACGAATTACAAGGCGATCGATTTGACAATGGGTTTCATGTTTTTGGAGTAGAATGGACTCCAAATAGAATAAACTGGTATGTAGACGATGTTTTGTATCAATCGTTAACACCAGAAGATATTGCAGAAGAAACAGACGGAAAGGGAGAGTGGGTATTTAACAGGCCTTTTCATATCATACTAAATGTAGCTGTTGGGGGTAATTTGCCAGGTTCTCCCAACGATGAAACAATCTTTCCTCAAAGAATGTTAGTAGATTATGTAAGAGTTTATAATTAATAGAAAAAACATGAAACATTTAATAAAAAAAATCAGTACGATATCGCTAGTTTTTGTATCATTTTTATTGATAAATTCTTGTGAAGAATCAGACAGTAATAGTGCAACTTCTGGATTAGAGGATGTGGTGGCAAGGTTTACAAGAGTACAAGACGGAAAAACAATCACCTTTATTAATATTTCAGAGAACGCTACATCGTATTTGTGGGATTTTGGAGATGGTACAACATCAACAATTATAGATCCTGTGAAAAAATATACAAACGGTTCTTATACGGTAACATTAACCGCTAAAAACGGAAGTATAACAAATACTTTTGAAGATAATTTTATCATAGATGGTTGTTTAGATGAAACAACAGAAAGTTTAGACCCAGCCAATGATACTCCTTTAAACATGACTTTTTTAAATGCTAATGGAAATTCGGTTTTTGATGCATTCGGAAATATTGGAGGTGGCATTGTAAATAACCCAGTCTTAGATAACGTAAACTCTAGTTGTAATGTGTTTTCTTACAATAAATTGGTAGGTTGTGAAACATGGTCTGGTGCAGGATATCTTTTAAATACTGCTTTAGATTTTTCTACCATAACTAATAAAGTTTTTAAAGTTAAAGTATTAGCAACAACTCAGGTTTCAGAGGTAACATTACTTTTAGAAAGATTACCATTTCCTGATAATAACCCATTTGTACAGCGTGTAGCTACAATTACTCAAGTTGGAGAATGGCAAGAATTAACTTTCGATTTCTCTGATGTAAATAGCGGGACTTTTAAAAATATGATTATCTATTTTGAAAGAGGAGCTGCCTGCGATGGAGATGTCTATTATTTTGACGATATAATTCAAACTCAACAATAAGAATAAAAGGGTTTGGGAAATTTTGGGGAATGTTTCTCAACCCTTTTCTCTTAATTAATAAAGAATTACACAAAAATTTAAGCATTCTTTTAAGCATGTTTTAAATATGATTTTATAATGATAAACGATACTATTTTGAAGAAAGAGATAACTAATAGTAAAGAAGTACTTTTAAATTCTATTAATATAGAAGGAGAAAACTTTTATCAGATTTCTAACAGCGACCAAATGCGTCCATTTTTTATGAGCATTGTTAGCGAGTCGAATCACTGGATGTTTATAGCTAGTAATGGAGGATTAACTGCTGGACGAAAAAATGCAGAGTTTTCTTTGTTTCCTTACTATACAGACGATAAAATTACCGAATCTACTGAGGTTACAGGAAGTAAATCTATTTTTAAAGTAATTAGAAATGGAGAATATTTTATCTGGGAACCTTTTTCTATAAGAAATGAAGGAAAATACAATATTTCTCAAAATTTGTATAAAAACAAATTTGGAAATAAAATTATTTTCGAAGAAATAAATCATGATTTAGAGCTGATATTCAGTTATCAATGGAATTCTAGTAACCAATTTGGCTTTGTTAGAAAGTCGAAACTAATCAATACTTCATCAGAAACTGTTTCTGTAGAACTTTTAGATGGTGTTCAAAATATATTGCCAGCTAGTATTGGTAGCGATATCCAAAATGCATCAAGTAATTTAGTAGATGCTTACAAACGAAATGAATTGCACGCAAAAAGCGGTTTAGGAATTTATGCCTTAAGTGCTATTTTAGTTGATAAGGCAGAAGCAAGTGAAGCTTTAAAAGCAAATGTGGTTTGGTCTTTAGGATTAGAAAACCCTAAATACTTAGTTTCTTCTTTACAGTTGAATAATTTTAGAGCAGGAGATACTGTAACCCAAGAAGAAGATGTAAAAGCGGAAAAAGGCGCTTATTTCTTAAATTCAACTATAGAATTATCGGAGCTAGAAAGTAAAGAGTGGGTTATTGTTGCAGATGTAAATAAAGACCATTCAGATGTTGCTTTGCTAATAAAGAGAGTACAAGAAAACAAAAACCTGTTAGAAAAGGTTAATAAAGATGTTCAGTTAGGAACAGAAAAATTAATCGCATTGAGTGCTTCATCAGACGCTTTACAACTTTCAGAAGACAATCAAAGAGACGCTAGGCATTATGCAAATACCTTATTTAATATTATGCGAGGAGGTATTTTTGATGACAATTATAATATTGAAAAGTGGGATTTTAAAAAGTACTTATTAAATGCAAATAAAGAAGTTGCAAAAAATGCAGAGGCTTTAGTAAATTCTTTATCAGAGATTTTTACGTTAGAAAACTTAAAAGCTATTGCAAATAGTAGCGATGACAAAGATTTTAAACGCCTTTGTTTTGAATACTTACCACTAAAATTTAGTAGAAGACACGGAGATCCTAGTAGACCTTGGAACAAGTTTTCTATCAATACTGTAAATGAAGAAGATGGTTCTAAAATCTTAGATTACGAAGGAAACTGGAGAGATATTTTCCAAAACTGGGAATCTCTTGCACATTCATACCCAGAGTTTATCGAAAGTATGATTCATAAGTTTTTAAACGCAACTACTTTTGATGGTTACAATCCTTACCGAGTTACAAAAGGAGGATTCGATTGGGAGGTAATAGAACCAGACGATCCTTGGTCTTATATTGGTTATTGGGGAGATCACCAGATTATTTACCTACTAAAATTTTTAGAGTTTATACAGAAACATCAACCAGGCCAATTAGAAAATCTATTTAACAAAGATATTTTTGTGTATGCTAACGTACCCTATAAAATAAAGGCTTACGAAGATTTATTAGCCAACCCAAAAGATACTATTGTTTTTAATGAAGAAGCTGATGAGGCAATAAGAGCCAATAGAAATAAAATTGGTGCAGACGGAGCTTTATTAGAAGATGCTAATGGAAATGTAGTAAGAGCTAATTTTATGGAGAAAATTTTAGCCACTGCACTGGCTAAATTATCCAACTTTATTCCAGAAGGTGGTATTTGGATGAATACCCAACGTCCAGAATGGAATGATGCCAATAATGCTTTAGTAGGTAATGGAGTTTCTATGGTTACTTTGTATTATTTAAGAAGATTTTTACAATTTTTTGAAGATACTTTATCAGCAACTGCCACAACAGAAATATCAATCTCAGAAGAACTATTATTGTTCTTTGATAAAGTATTTACTGCTTTTCAAAACAATAAAGAGTTATTAGCATCATCAATTAATAATAACGATAAAAAGAAAGTATTAGATGCTTTAGGGTATGCTGGTAGTTATTACAGAGAAACGATTTACAAGAAATCCTTTTCAGGAAGAAGAGCTACACTTTCTTTGCAAAACATAAAAGAATTTGTTAGAATAAGTAAAGGATATTTAGAACATGCAATAAGAGCAAATAAGCGAAAAGATAATTTGTATCATGCATACAATTTAATGACAGTTACTTCAAACGATACTGTAGAAATATCTTATTTGTATGAAATGTTAGAGGGGCAAGTAGCAGCGTTAAGCTCTGGCTACCTTTCTTCAAAAGAAGTATTAGATGTGTTAAACGGAATGAAAGCGAGTAAGCTTTTTAGACCAGACCAATACAGTTACCTATTATATCCTAATAAAGAATTAAAAGGGTTTTTAGACCGAAATAATATTCCAAAAGATGCAGTACAGTCTTCAGAATTACTAACCACTCTTTTAGCAGATGGTAACATTCAAATTGTAAAGCAAGATGTTAATGGAGCGTATCACTTTAATGGAAACTTTAAGAATGCAGAAGATCTTTCTGAAGCATTAGATAAACTCTCTAAAGAAAATTATGGTAATTTATTAAGAGCTGAAAGACAGCTAGTATTAGAAATTTTTGAAGAAGTATTCAACCATAAAGCATTTACAGGTAGATCAGGTACTTTTTACGGTTACGAAGGCTTAGGTTCTATTTACTGGCACATGGTGTCTAAGTTGTTATTGGCAGTACAAGAATGTTGTACAGATGCAATCAATAATAAAGAAAATCCGGTATTAGTTGGTCAATTGCTAGAACATTTCTACGAAATAAACGAAGGAATTGGAGTTCATAAATCACCATCGTTATACGGTGCTTTTCCAACAGATCCTTATTCTCATACACCTTTTGGAAAAGGGGCACAACAACCTGGTATGACTGGTCAGGTAAAAGAGGATATTTTAAGTCGTTTCGGAGAATTAGGCGTGTATGTTTTAGATGGAAAACTTTGTTTTTATCCTTGCTTACTTCGCAAAAATGAATTTATAAAGGAAGCTAAAGATTTTCAATACGTTTCGCTTACAAAAGAAAAGAAAACAATTCGATTAGCAGAAAATTCATTGGCTTTTACTTATTGTCAGGTTCCTGTAATCTATAAAATAGGAGCTACTGAATCTTTAGAAATTAAGCACGCTAATGGAAATACAACAAAGTTAGATCGTTTACAGATTGATGAGAAAAATAGTGCAACCATTTTCAAAAGAACAGGAGATGTTGAAGCTATTACGGTAACCGTAAATGAAAGTCTATTAAAATAAAAAACGAATACAAGTGAAAACAAGAAGCATACTATCAATTTTTATACTATCAATTTTTATATGGTCTTGTAAAACAGATATAAAAAATAAAGAAACAAAAAAGGTGACTGCAAAAGACATTTTAGGAAATCCAAAATATTTAGCCATTTCTTATGGTGGTTATAGAGCAAATTCTAGAGCTGTTCAGCCCACGATTAAGCAATTGAAAGAAGATTTAAAAATTCTTTCTGCCATGGGTATTCGAATTGTAAGAACGTATAATGTGCAACCAGAATTACCTCATGCATCTAACATATTAAAAGCAATTAGCGAATTAAAAAAAGAAGACGCCAATTTTGAAATGTATGTAATGCTAGGCGCTTGGATAGATTGTTTAAACGCGTGGACAGGTTTAGAACCGAATCATGATATAGAAAGTCCAAATAACGAAGGAGAAATTAAAAGAGCTATAGCACTGGCAAATCAATATCCAGATATTGTAAAAGTAATTGCAGTTGGTAATGAAGCAATGGTAAAATGGGCAACAAGTTATTATGTTCAACCCAATGTTATTTTAAAATGGGTAAACCATTTACAGAATCAGAAAAAACAAGGCAATCTTTCAAAAGATTTATGGATTACAAGTTCAGATGATTTTTCTTCTTGGGGTGGAGGAGATCCTATGTATCATACCGAAGATTTAGAAAAATTGATTCACGCCGTAGATTATATTTCTATGCACACGTACGCATATCATAACTCACATTACAATCCTGCTTTTTGGGAAGTACCAGATAATGAACAACAATTGTCAGATAAGGAAAAGATTGATAATGCAATGTTAAGAGCAAAACAATTTGCTGTGCAACAGTACGATAGTGTAACAAACTACATGGAAAGTTTAGGAGTAAACAAGCCAATTCATATTGGAGAAACAGGGTGGGCTACAATTTCTAACGGACATTATGGATCAAATGGTTCTAGAGCAACAGACGAATATAAACAAGGTCTGTATTATAAACATTTGCGAGAATGGACAAATAAAAACGGTATTTCATGTTTTTATTTTGAAGCGTTTGATGAGCAATGGAAAGATGCAAGAAATCCTTTAGGTTCAGAAAATCATTTTGGATTAATCAATTTAAAAGGAGAAGCAAAATACCCATTGTGGAATCTAGTAGATAAAGGAATCTTTAATGGTTTAACAAGAGATGGAAAACCAATTACCAAAACATACAATGGAGATATAGATGCGTTAATGAATGATGTTTTGGTACCTAATGTAGAATACGCAAAATAACAAGGTCATG
>CAYPHE010000011.1:0-24932 GCA_964410075.1 uncultured Polaribacter sp. | reverse complement strand
AAACAGCATTTAAAAATTGGGTAAAGGAGTGGAGTACTTTTTATAAAATTCATTTGAATATTGATGACCAATTATTAATTGATGCAAAAGAAAAACTAGAATTTAAAGTACTAGAAAAATCTGAAGTAAATGAAGACGATACTTTTACCATTAAGCTAAAGCCTAAAAATAATACTGTTTTTTCTTCGGGAGATTTGCTGTCTATTGTACCTAAAAATGAAGTCTTTCCACGGTTGTATTCTATTGCAAAAATTAGAAACACTATTGTTTTAAGTATTAAAAAGCACGAATTAGGTGCCTGCTCTAATTGGCTAAATACTTTAAAGGTAGGAGAGGAATTAAGAGCATCAATTCAAAAAAATGAATCTTTTTATTTTCCCAAAAAAGCTAAAGAAGTACTGTTAATAGCAAATGGAACAGGAGTAGCTCCTTTTTTAGGAATGATACAGAATAATCCAGATACAAAAATACACCTCTTTTTAGGAGTTAGGAGTAATAACTCTTTAGCGATTTACAGACCCTATATTAAATCTAAAAACTTAACAACTATAGAAGTTGCTTTTTCAAGAGAAAATGGGAATTCTAACTATGTCCAAAATTTAGTTCTAGCAAAAAAAGATCTGGTAATTCGAATTTTAGAAGAAGGAAACTCAATAATGCTTTGTGGTTCTTTAGCCATGCAAAAAGAAGTTTTTTCTTTACTTACATTAATCACAGAAACTAACTTATCTACTTATATCAATAAAAATCAAATTAAAACCGATTGCTATTAACATGTGTAAAAATTCTAAAATAATATCTAGTGTAAAAATCGGAGAATTATCTGTTTGTAATTCTTGTGGTTTGTATAGTTTACTTTTTAACAACCTATCTTTTCAGTTTAACAAAGAGCAATTGTTGCATTTTAGAACATACGTAGACAATCTAGATATTGATTACTGGATGGATTATTACGGTTCTTCAACAAAAAAACGAAAAATACCAATTACCACAATGCACGAAAATTTAGTGTTACTTTTTACAGAAGATGAAATAGAAACACTAAAACTATTATTGATGTTAAAAGATAAACCAAAACAAAATATTCCTGCTTCAGAAATAGATTATAATTTAATACTCAACTAAGTGAGAATTTAAAATTTAGTTGATAGCTATTAAATGAATATCAAAAACCAAAACAGACCCTGGAGGTATTCTTCCAATAGCTCGGTTGCCATACCCCAAACCTGGTGGTATAAAAAGTTTGCCTTTTCCTCCTTCTTTAAACAATGGAATTCCTTCTGTCCAACCTCTAATAACTTGATTTAAACCAAAAGATATTCCTGAAGAAGGACTTTCGTCGAAAACAGTTCCGTTTAACAAATAGCCTTTGTAAGCTACAGTTACGTTTGAGTTTGAAGTAGGATTTTCTCCAGTACCTTCTTCTTCAATAATATAATACAAACCACTATTTGTTCTTGTGGCATTAATGTTATTGTCTTCTAAATAAGCAATAATATCTTGCTCATTTTCTGGATTAAATTCATCTTCAGAACAACTAATTATTGTTAAACTAACTAAAAATAGATAAAGTAATTTCTTCATTAAAAAATAAGTTTTTTCAAAAATAGAGTTTTATTTGAACTAAGTTTAAGTACCAATCAACTTTATTTAAGATGTTTTTTATTATTTGCTATAAGCTTTGTCTCTAGAAATACAATTAGCTAACAGTTTTGTGTTAGAATTTTTTATTTAAAACTAATGGAAAATAGATTTAGCTAAGTTTAACGCAAGCGTAAAAATAACTAAGGTTTTATAATCTTGTTTTGATATAAATATTTATCCATTAAATACACTAAACTCGTCATAGAAGCACTACCCAATTCTAATTCACGTTTGTTTACTTTATCAAAAGTATCTCTAGAAGTATGATGATAGTCGAAATAACGTTGAGAATCTGGTCTATAACCAACTAAAGTAATTTCATCATTTTTTAAAGGAGCAACGTCTGCACCAGAGCCACCTTTTATTAAATCGTGCAAGCCATAAGGACTTAACAATTTATTAAATCCTTTTATTAATGATGTGTTTTTTTCGTTCGCATCAATAGAAAAACCTCTTGGTGTATGTCCGCCAGCATCAGATTCTAAGCCAGCAATATGATTTTCGTTATTTAATTTGGCTAATTCTGCATATTTTTTTGCACCACGAGTTCCGTTTTCTTCATTCATAAAAAACACAATACGAATGGTGTTATTGGGTTTTATGTTGGCTTGTTTTATTAGATATGCAACTTCTAAAGATTGTACAACACCAGTACCATCATCATGAGCGCCTTCACCTAAATCCCAAGAATCTAAGTGACCACCAATTACAATAATATTTTCTGGAGTTTTAGTTCCTTTAATTTCTCCCACAACATTAAAAGAAGGTGCATCTGGTAACGTTTTACAATTTTGTTTGAAATAGAATTTTAAATTCGGGTTTCTCTTTAAGTCTTTACTCAATTCTTCTGCAGCTTTAGAGCTTATTGCAGCAGCAGGAATATATTTTTCTTTTGGTAGGTCTCCGTAACTCATGGTTCCCGTATGAGGAAAATCATCGATACTATTTGTCATAGAGCGAACAATTACGCCTTTTGCACCAAACTCTCCGCAAACGGCCGCACCTTGTACACGTTGTCCAACACAGCCACCATATGCTGAAAATGTGTTGATTAAAGTATTGTCGAAAGGGCGGTTAAAAAATACAATTTTGCCTCGCATTTTTTCACCCAAAGCTTTGGCTTCATCTAAACCTTGTACTTCAATTACTTCTGCTAAAACACCAGATTTTGGAGTAGAAATAGAAAAACCTAAGGCACAAATGGCTACCTTTTTTTTAGTTCCATTTAAAATGTAATTTGCAACTTCTTTTTGACCACGAACCCAATGTGGTACCATAACTGGTTGTAACCAAACAGAATCTAAACCAACGTTTTTCATGAGTTTTTCTCCCCATAAAACAGCTTTTGCAGCTTCAGGAGAACCAGATAAACGTCCACCAATATTTTTAGTTAAATCGTTCAACCATTCGTAAGATTTGCCTTCGGTTAAAGCAGTATTAAAAATGGTTTTAATTGCAGTAGAATCTGTTTTAAATTCTTTAGTAAAAATGTCCTCTTTTGAAGTTGCTTTTTTTTCTGGTGTACAAGACCATAAAGCAATACTAAGGCAAAGCAGTATTCCTGTTTTTTTCATTTGAAATTAATTAGTTAAGCTAATTTAATGAAAAAGAAAAGAAAGTTAGATTGTGTTTATACTAATTTTTAAATTACAAAATTTGATACGAAATAAAAAGCGGTTCAAGTAGATACTCAAACCGCCTTTTGTTTAATAAAAGTAGCATTTTATCTCTTGTAATAAGCTACAATACTTGCTTTAGCTAATGTTTGATTCCAAAGATTAAAACCAACAACTGCAGGATTAGTGTCTTCGTTAAGACCTAAACTGTCTGTTTTGAGAGCATAAACTGTTATGATATATTGATGAAATCCATGGCCTTTAGGAGGACAAGGTCCACCAAAACCTTTAATTCCATAATTTGTTATACTTTGAATGGTTCCTTTAGGAGCTAAATTAAGAGCTACATTTCCTGCATTTGTTACTAATTCGTTTACGTTAGCTGGAATATCAAAAACAACCCAGTGCCAAAAACCACTTCCTGTTGGAGCATCAGGATCGTACATAGTAATGGCAAAACTTTTTGTTTCTTTAGGTGCATTTTTCCAAGAAAGTTGAGGTGATTTATTATCTCCAGAACATCCAAATCCATTAAACTCGTTTGTTTTAGTGGTTTGCCCACCTAAATTTGTGCTAGATAAAGTAAATGTTTCTTGTCCAAACGTGGTAATTGAAACGAATAGTATTAGTACTAAAACTAAATTTGCTTTTTTCATGTTTTTATTTGTTTTAAGATTACTACAAATTTAAACTTTTAGCTCCTACTTTAATTGATGAAAAAGTCCGAAAAGTGTTGCTAAAAGCTCAGTTTTTTTGATGTTGTTTTGGAGTGGTACCGAACTTTGTTTTGTAAGCTTTAATAAAACTAGATAAATTCTCATAACCTATTTCTAAATAAATCTCAGAGGACGTTTTCTGTTTTTGATGAACTAAATAATATGCATGTTCTAATCTTTTATTTTGAAACCATTTTATTGGAGACTCGTTGTAGTACTTTTTAAATTGTCTTTTAAATCCAGAAACACTCATATTACATAAGAAAGCCAGTTCTTTTAAGGTCAATCGGTTTAGTTTATTACTTTCAATAGTTTGTGTAAATTTTTGAGTATAATCATCGCTGTTTTCAATTAAAGCATGTAAAAAATCAGTTCCATATCTATCAGTTAGGTAAATCATAATTTCTTCAAATTTTACTAAAAGTAATTTCTTTTGTGTTTGTTTTGATAGTTTTAAGATGTCTAATAAACTTGTTGTAAATCTTCTAATAAATTCATCATATTTAAAAGCGTAAACAGATTTGTATTGGGATGATTCTGATTGATTTAGCTCTGTGTTTTTTACAAACCGTTGCAGAATTTCATTGGAAAAGAAAAAAAGAATACTTCTATAGTTTTTAATTTCAGAGAGTTTTTCGGTCATTAAACAATTCCCAGATTTCATTATTAAAAACCTCGAATTTTCTATTGATAATGTAGAATTATCAAAAAAAACTTCTTTTGTTCCTTCAATTAAAAAACTAATAGTGTTTTTTTTAAGTGCAATGTGCTGTTTAGAAATTTCTTTAATACTAGAATAATCAAAAACTTGAATAGGAAATGAAGAATCTATATGTAATTCATTGGGTAGTGTTACTGTTTCCATTTTATCTTCTTAAGAAAGTGTGTCGTTTTATAAGAAAGTACCTATAAAATTAGTTAATCCATTTAAAATAAAGTTATAAAGTCTTAAATAATTCATTCAAAAACAATCTCATCAATAAAAATGGTATGACTCATGCCTTCTCCACTAACAAAGATTACAAAGCCAGATCTAATACAATTCAAATCGAGTTTTTTTAATTTGATACTATATTTTTTCCATTGAGTAGTTAATGATAGTTCCTCTATTTTTTTGCTACTATCCGGAAAAGGTTTGTCTCCTTTTTCAATAAGACCAAATCCAGCTTTTACTTTTAAGTTATCATAACTTGCTTTTGCCCAAAAGCTAAAGGTTTTGGCTCCACTAATATTGTAACCTCCAAGAATGTCTCCCCAGTCATTTGCAGGATCTACAAAACCAAGACCATACCATTCATTTTTGCCTTTAAAACTTATTTTAATGGCATTTTTACCAGATTTTACAGTTCCTGTATTATTTAAATTTACATCAATAGTTTTATAATCTCCCATATATGCAGCTAAAACATATGGTAAATTACTATTGTCTTTATAAACATAAAATGGCAGTTTCGCTTTCGGAACTAAAAACTTTCGTTTTGCAGCCTCTTTGTCTATAACCGAAATAGATGTTGTAGCAATACCAGCATTATTGTATGTGTCACTTACTACTGCGTATACTCTAATGCCTCCATTTTCTTTAGGAAGTTTAATCTCTATACCTTCAGAAAGGTTGCCTCGAGATTGAAGTTTAACTAACTGATCTTTTCTTTTTCTACTTCCTGTTCGTTGATTGTAGTAAAAACTGATAGTTAAAGCTTCATTTTCAATATCTATAGCATCAAGTTTTACAGCAACCCAAGTTTCACTTTTAATATTATTTTCTAATAATTGAAATGATTTAATTATAGGAACATTATTTATAGGTTTTTTACCTGTGTAAGCTTCTCTTATTGCCCAATATTGAGGACGTGTCATACTTTTAAAGTGGGTTAACAACCAAGGAGCTACATGTCTATTGTCATTTGCATAGTGAAATACATACACCCCTAAACAATTGGGTTTTGGTTTTATCCATTCGCTATAACCTTTAACAATTGCATCATATTTTTCTTGATCTGTAGGTTCTGGGATTACTCCATTTTTATCTTTTTTAATTTCCCATTCTCCTCTTACACCAAATTCTGTAATTACATAAGGTTTTTTTACTCCTTTTTTTGCCAATTCTTGTGGTAATATATTTGCTCCTGCTCCATAAGTGTTAATTCCGAAAATATCTATGGAAGGAACATATTTTAACCACCAGTCTACACCAAAGGTCCAAGCTTCAACAGAAGTAACAGGGTGGTTTTCGTCTATTTTTTTTATTTGAAAACAAATACGCTCCAATAATTTTGAATACGCAATTTTTTCTTTATCAGTAGCCATGTTTAGGTACACTTCATTACCAACTCCCCAAGTAAGTATTGCAGGATGATTTTTATATTTCTCTACAATACTAAGAGTGTTTTTATACATTGTTTCTTTGCCAATAGAATCATTTACATAATCAAAACTATCATCTGCCTCCATACCCGGTTTGCCATGCCTCATCCAAATACCTAACATTACTTTAATATTATATTTATGAGCAACGTCAAGTAACTTTCTTGTATGTTCGCCTGTGCCCCAGGTTCTAATAGTATTAACGCCTAAGTTGTTTAATTCTTGAAAGTGTTTTATGTAGTTATTTACATCTTTATCGTAACCAAAAGTTGCTCCTTTAACCTCAAAAGATTTTCCTTCAATCAAAAAAGTCCATTTTCCATTAATTTGCTTAATAGTTGTCTGAGCTTGAATATTTAAAGTAAGTAGTATTGAAAAAAATAGAAAGAAAGTTGTATTTGATTTGTTTAACACTATGCTTATTTCTTAATGAATTTGTAAGTTGTTGTTTACTTACAAGAGTTAGTAAGTTAGTGAATAAAATTCAGAAAGATAGTGTGTTAGGTCTATATATCAACTATTTTGAGTTGATAGTAGGTTTTATTTCCAATCCCATAATAAGATGTTCCACTCATCAGTTTCATCTGTAAAAGTATGTATTGTTTTAAAACCAATTTTTTGATGAGCTCTCATAGACCTAGTGTTGCTAGAAGATACTTCGGTTAAACATAAATCGAATTTTTTAGAATATTCTTGTTTATGTTTTTCATATAAGCTTTTAAAAATTCCTTTACCTCTATAATCTTTTGAAATACAAACTTGTCCCATTACATAGTATCTAAAATTAGATAAACTAGCGTTATTATATTTAATGTTTTCGAGTGTCTTAAACATTGGTACAAGAACAGGAATGAGATCTTTAAATCTTTTAAGCATTACTAGGGCGTATCCAACTACTTTACCATTATCTGTAGCGATTACCTGTTTCGCCTTTTCATTCATTTTAGATAATAGGTCTAAGTTGTGTCTTACGGTTACAAATCCATTCTCTTTTTTTGATTCTTGGGAAAGATTTTCATAGTGATTTTCATTTTGTAACTCTAGAATTTGTTTTAATTCACTATTAGATTCTACTAATTTACATTTCATTTTATAAAAAAGATCTATAAGTCAAACTTATAAGTAATGCCTCCTAAAACTTGTAAGCCTTGTACGTTAAAATTTGCAAAGCGTTGGTATTGATTGTTTAGTAGATTATTTACTTTTAAAAATGCAGAAAGTTTATCGTTAAAATGGTACCCCCCGTTTAAATTTACATCAACAAAACTTTCTAAGTTTTGA
This sequence comes from uncultured Polaribacter sp., assembly GCA_964410075.1. GTDB lineage: Bacteria > Bacteroidota > Bacteroidia > Flavobacteriales > Flavobacteriaceae > Polaribacter. Next base: position 17,311 of record CAYPHE010000011.1, on the reverse strand, counting down.
ATGCCTGCAAAACTAGATTGAAATTGAGCGTTATATAGCACATCTGTTCTTTCATCAACATAAAAAATATTGGCAGTTGCAAACCATTTATAACGATTGTATTTGGTTGTAAAAGCGGCTTCCATACTTGGTAAATTCCATGCAGAAGCTGCATTTGTTAGTGTAAAGTTATTGTAGTTTGCCTGAAGGTTAAATGACAAATGTTTTGAAAATTCGTAAGCAAGTTCAGCAAAAAACGAAGTTGTTTTTACATCATCATAAAAAATAGAGAAAGAATTTCCGTATTCATAACCTAATAATTCATTTCCGTTTACAATTGAAGAGCTTCCTTCTGACTTTGAGTTATTTCTTAAAAAGAGTGGTTTATCTTCTTCATTTTTAGCACTAGCTTTTAGATTATAAGTAATAGCATCGGTTATATTTCCGTTAAAGCCAATATAAAAGTTAGACTTTTCTAGAGTTTGTGTAATAAATAGAGTAGGAGATAGAAACGGATTTTCTTCTACAAAATTTTGATATGTATTTGTATGTAAACCACTAGTAAAACCTCCGTAAATAGAAACATATTGCTTATAAATAGGAGATTTAGCATGAATGTTTGGTAGTAAGAAAAAATTGTTGCTGCTATTTTCTGTATCTAAAGACAATGTAGTTTTTAGACTTGAATTTACAGTAATAGTTTTGTGGGTATATTTGTAACTTGGTTCTATAACAAAAGTTGTAATGGCATAGTTTATACTTTCTGCAGTAGCATAGTTGTTTTCGAATTTACCAGATAAATACTCAAAATTAGTTTTTAAAGTAATATCATCGTTACTTCTAAATACTCTTGAAATTTTGTACAACGGATAATCTAATTTTCCATTAAAATTTACCCTGATTTCATTACTATTAAATTGATCTGTAAAATTAGAAACTGCAAGGTTTGCATAGTCGATATAAGAATCGTTAAACTTAAATTCTCCAGTTAGTTTTACAGCATTGTATTGTTGTGCTTCTTCAATTGCATTTATAGTTAACTCAGAAAAATCTAAATCTGGTAAACCGTACCAATTGTAATTATTTCTTTCTGTATGTAAACCAATTTTCCAATCGAAATAACGATCTTCTTTTTTATAAAAAGCATCTAGATAAAAATTAGAAAATGTGCTGTTTAATTTTGTGTCTTGTATATTACTGTCGGAAGCAGCGTATTTTGCATTTACACCAAACTCGTTTCTAAATCTAGCACTAGAGTGCAAAAATGCTTCAAAATAAGGGCTTGCAAAATTACCATATCCAGCAGCAATATAGTTTTTGTATAAACGTTCTTTTACACCAACATCTATACCTTTAATAACACCACTTTTGGGAATAAAAGTAGAAGCAACTGGAGCAGAAAATATTTTGTACTCCAATTCTTTTTTTTCGGTTCTTTTAGAAAATTCTAACTTGGGGTTATTTCTAATTTTTTCAGCGTCAGCTATATTAGGGTTAAACGTAGTAATTACCTCTACAACTTCTGTTTGTACAGTATCTTTTTGTTGTTCTTGTTCTTGAGCAAAACCAACAAAAGCCATTATTAAGCTTAAAAATAATAAGAACTTTAATCTCATTTAGTTGTCTTCGTTAGATTTTATAGAGCCGTTTTTTTTGGCTTCTTTTGCTTTTATATTTATTAAAGCTTCTTCTGCTTCAATGGCAATATCTTCAAACTGAGGGAAATTTTTAATTACATTTTCTAAAACAAAGGTTGCTTGGTAAATGTCGTCTATGCTAGCATAGTTTTTCCCCATTAACACATAACTTTTTACAGCCCAGTATTTGTAAGAAGAATAATTTGCAATTAAATCTTGTACAATTTTATTAGATTCTTCATAGTCTTCAAATTCTCTCTTAAAAAAGGCTAGGTGATACAACACTTCCGCTTTTAATTCTCCTTTAGCAGTTTCTTCTATATCTGCATAATAATCTTCGGCATTTATAAAGTCTTCAATTTTAAATGAAGAACGTGCAATAATTTTTTTGACGTCGTTTTCTAATTCTGTATTTAATTTACCAATTAGTAATATTTTTCGGCCGTATTCAATTGCCAATTCGTAAGCTTCTGTTTCGTAATAACCACGCATTAAATTACTTTTGGCAAACAACACGTTTTCAGCTTCGTAAGCTTCTTGTTCTAACCTATCTAAAAGAGGTAGTGCACTTTCAAATTTGTTTTCTTTCAAATAAATTTCAGAAAGATTTACTAAAGATTCTTCTGTATACTCATTCAAATCTTCATCAATAATAAACTCATAATAAGGTGCTGCTTTTTCATATTCTTTCACCTTAAAGTATACATCTGCTAAATAATAATTGGCTTTTATTCTATGAATACCTTTTGGAAATTTTCTAATGTATTCGTATAAATTGTTTATGATTTCTTCACCAACTTTAGACTCAAAATAAGTTTTTTCAGCCAACTCAAACGTAGTATTATCAATATCAGAATTATTAAAAGTGATGAAATCTAATTTTTTCAACCATTTTACATAATCATCTAAATCACCTTTATCAATATAAATGTTTCTAGCATTGGCAACTGCTTCATAAGAATCTGGAGAGTTAGGAAAGCGCCTTGCTGTTTCTTTAAATTTTTCTAAAGCCTTATCGTTCTCATTATTATTATAATACAATAACCCTTGTCTTACTAAAGCTTTAGGAATAAAAACACTAGCAGGATATTCTTCTAGTAGCTTATTGTATGCAATGTGTGCATTTTTGGTGTCTTTTACAGAGGTATAGGTATTTGCAATTTGAAATAAAGCATCGTCTTTTAAAGAAGTTACAGAGTATTTATTTACAACAGTTTTTAAACTTTCTATTTTAGCGTAAGGGCTATGGATAATTCCGTAAATAATTCCTGTTTGATAAGCTGCATAATCGCTTCCATTTCCAAAATTTGCAATTACTTTTTTATAAGTGGCAATAGCATCTTCATAATTTGCAAGCGCAAAGTAGCAATCTCCTAAACGAACTGTACTATCATCAATTAGTTTTTCTGCCAAATAAAAATCTACAGACGAAAACCTCGAAAAATAAGGAATGGCTTTTTCATATTCTTTCAGCTTAAAATAGCAGTAGCCAATATTGTAATCTAAAAGTAGAAAAACATTATCGCTTTTAGAGGTATCTATTTTTGTATTTGTTTTTGCAATATTGTTTTGTAGTGCTACAAATTGTTGTAAAGCAGCATCAAAATTTTCAAGTACATAATTTGTTTCAGCTTGCCAATACGCAGCTTTTTGATTTACTTTTTTATCTTGAGAATTTATTGCAGTAGCAAAAAATGGCAGTGCTTTTTCTATACTTTTTTCATTAAATAGTTGAATACCTCTATATAAAGAAACTTCGAAAATAAGTTCTTTGTTTTCTTGTGTTTTCTTTTCTTCCGATAAAAATTGTAAAGCACCTACATAGTCTTGTTGATGAATATAAGAGGAAACAAGCAGTTTGTTTATTTCTTTATAAGAAGCTGATTTTGGGTAGGTTTTTAAAAATCGTTTTAAAACAACGGCAACACTTTCAAAGGGGTTTCCAGCATCGTAACTTAATTTAGCATAGTTTAATGCGGCATCTTGTTTAATTTTTAGGTTAAAAGTCATTTCAGATGCAGAACGAAATGCGTTAAGTGCTTCAATTTTTTGATCTATTTTTAAATAACATTCTCCTAAGTGCGAATAAGCATTTTGGGCAACCTTATTTTTTTCGTCAATTATTTTATTAAAATAAGTAATAGCGGTTTTGTAGTCTTCTTGCTTGTAATAAGCGTATCCTAGCTGGTAATAATCAGTGTTAATCCATTTTCCTTTTTTCCCTTTATAGGCTTTTAAATAAGGAATTGCTTCTGCATATTTTTCTACATTAAAGTAGCTTTCACCAATTATTTTATTAATATCAGATCGTTGGTTTCGTTTTGCCGTTTCTAGCAATTCGGTTCCTATAATTATACATTTCTCAAAATTACCAACCTTAAAATTTATGTCTAACAAGTAATAAGAAATCTCCAAACGATAGGTTTCGTTACTTTCAATTTCTTTAAGGGTAGACTCTGCTAAACCATAATCTTCTAATTTATAAGCTATGTAGCCATAATAATATCTAGAATCGTTTCCGTATTTGGCATCATTAATTAATTGAATAAACTTGTCTTTGGCTAATATGTAGTTTTTAGTAACTAAAAAACAGTAGCCCATTTTATAGTTGAGTTCTTTTAAATCGTCATTACTAATTTTTTGAATATCTACTTTTTTGTACCATTTTAAAGCATAAGCAGCCTTTGTGTTTGCAAAGTAGTAATTGGCAATGTCAAAAAATGCTCTGTTTTTTTTACTGCTATTTGGGTTTTCCTCAATAAATGAAAGCATTTTTTTATCTGCCTCTGCCTGATTTAAACGAATAGCACTCATGGCATCATAATACTGAGCATCTAATTTTAAATTGTTACCTAAATTATTGTGGGTAGCTACTTTTTTGAATTTTTTTTGAGCAGCAGCATATACTTTATTGTTGTATAAATTTAAAGCTTCGTTATATTCTGCAAATGCAGTTGTTGTTCCAACAGATTGTTGACTAAAGCTTATTGAAACCAATAAGATAAAGAAAAAAAACAAGAAGTATTTTCTATTTGAAATACCCTTCATTACAATTATTTTTTTAGTACTTATACATTGATAACGCACATTTTTATTTTTTGTTTGATACAATTCAAAAAAAATATATGTCAACGTAAAAGTAAGAATTGTTTGTATTTTTTAATGTAAAATCGCAAGAAACTTCTATGTTTGTAAAAAGCGACGACTTTTATGGAAAATTCTGTTTTACATCTGGAAAATGCAAGCATTTATCAAAAAGATAATATGGTATTGTCTAACGTAAATTTAACTATTAAAACTGGTGAATTTTGTTATTTGATAGGTAAAACAGGAAGCGGTAAAAGTAGTCTTATGAAAACACTTTACGGAGATTTGCTACTTAAGGAAGGAGAAGGAAATATAGTAGGTTTTGATTTGCGAAAATTAAAGCAGAAAGAAATTCCTTTTTTAAGAAGAAAAATTGGAATTGTTTTTCAAGATTTTAAATTATTAGATGATAGAAACGTCTATAAAAATTTAGAATTTGTTTTACGAGCTACTGGCTGGAAAGACAAAGAAAAAATGAAAAATAAAATTCACGAAGTATTAGAGAAAGTAGGTTTAGAAAACAAACACTATAAAAATACTTTTGAACTTTCTGGAGGAGAACAACAACGTATTGCCATTGCTAGAGCTTTATTAAATGACCCAGAATTAATCCTTGCGGATGAACCAACCGGAAATTTAGATCCAAAAACTTCTATGGAAGTAATGGAGTTGCTGCACGAAATTCATAAAAGTGGAAAAAGCATTTTTATGGCAACACACGACTATCAAATTATTGTAAAATACAAACACAAAACCTTAAAGTGCGAGGGGTCTAGTTTGTTTGAGGTAATGCAAAGTAGTTAATTACTATAAATAATATCAATTATTTTTTTTGCTGATTTTTCAGGGTTAAACTGTTTTAATAATTCTTTTCTTTTTTCAAATTCTTTATTGGTAAATTTTTGTTGAAACAATTTTGCTGTTTGTTCTAAAAATTCTTCGCAAGTATTGGCAACGGAGCAAGCTTCTTCAAGACCCGTTTCTTCTGTAATTTTTGTATTCGCCAATATGTGTTTTCCGTTATATAGAACATTTAAAAGTTTCAATTTTATACCTGTTTTCTGAAAAGTATAAATAACGTTTATTTTGGCATTTTGAATTAGTTCTGCTAACTCGTCATTACTTTTAATATTTTGTATAAAAATATTCTTGTATTTAGAAGCTTTTTTTTCGATTCTAGCTACTTTTTGACTACTAGCAATTATTAATTTATATGGAGTGTTTTTGTAAACTTCTATAAAGAATAATGCAGTCTTTATATTATCTGAAACCCGCAAATCTCCATGGTATAGAATGTAATCTGAAGAAATGTTTTTTTTCGAATTAAATTCAGCTTTATGAAATACAGGTATGTAATGAGTTTTAGTATCATATTGCTTTTCAAAATAATCAAACTCAAAAGGTGAAATTGCAAAAATACCATTTACTTTGGTCAAGTAATTTTCAAATTTCTTTAGTTTAAAGGCTTCTAATTGATAAATTAATTTTTTAAAAATATTGTTTTCGCTTTTTGCTATACCATCAAAATAAAAGTGTTCTATGTTGTGAGCTCTTACATATACATTTTTAAAATTATAATTTATTAAAGGGAAAGTGGTGTGTAAACCTTCAAATAAAATAGGAGCATTTATAGATTGTAAATTTTTAATTAAATTTAAATTTATCCTACTTTTTATTCGAAAAGGTTTTTTTGAAATGAAATCAGATATTTTTTTTGTTTTTTTATAATAGAAAACGTTTTTGCAAATTTGATTAAGTTTTTCTTGCTTTTGAGAATCTCCATATATATATGTATGTAAATAAATTTCAATCCCTAGTTTGTTTATTTCTAGGATTTTATAATAAATATCTATGATACCCCCATAATTTGGTGGATAAGGAACATCAAAAGAAACGATGTGTAATTTTTTATTCATTTCTTAAGAGTCTTGTGGGGTTTTATATTCGAAAAGATTTCTAAAAGCTTTTCTTCTTCGTATCTCCAAATTAATTCTTTTTTTGCTTTATCTAAATAGGTTTTATAGTCTTTACTTACTATTTTTTTTATTAGTAAAGCAACTTGTTCTGGATTTCTATTTTCAATTACTTCTCCCACTTTGTAATCAATAATAATTTGCTTCATTTCAGGAAGATTAGAAACCAATATTGGTATTTTCGCCTGAATGTAATCAAACATTTTATTAGGCAGTGCATATTTGTAATTTAAACCTAGGTCTTCCTCAACACTAACACCAATGTCTGCTAAAGGAGTAATTTTTTTTAACTCATTAGGTTTAATTCTTCCTAAAAAGTGCACTTGGTCTGCAACGTTTTTTTTAAGAACGTATTTTTTTAAGTCATGTATAATATCTCCAGTGCCAATAATTACAAATTTATAGTCTGGTAAAAACGCTAAAGTATCAATTATTAATTCTAAACCTCTACCAACATTTACAGCTCCCTGATATAAAATTATTTTTTTACCATTTCTATTAAAAGGGAAACCAGACGTATTTATTTTAGTATAAACAGGAATATTTCTAATTACTGAAAATTTAGTGCCGTATAATTTTAAATAATGATTAGAAATACTATTACAAACTGTATAAGCATTCTTTAATTTTGGATAAAAGTAGTTTTCAAAAAACCTCCAAACGGCTTTTACTTTAGGTTTATCAATTAATTCAGGTACTTCAGAAAATAATTCGTGACTGTCGTAAACAAGTTTTTTTCTTTGAAGTCTGCTTACAAAAAAATTCGCCAAAAGTGTATCTAAGTCATTGGATAGAAGAATGTCTTTTTTAGAAAAAAGAAGTATAAAAAAAAGTCTAATATTATATTCAGTATAAAAAAGAAAACCTTTGTTAAACAACAACTGCATTCTTTTTGTCTTGTAATCTCTTTTAAGAGGAATACTATTCTTTTGTTTTCTTCCAATTAAAACAATATCGTAGCCGTGTTTGTATAAAGAACCACAAATTTTTTCAACTCTTTGGTCAGTTGAAATATCGTTGGTAACAGAAACAATTATTTTTGGCAAAGTAAATTTTTATTAATATTCAAAACTATAAAAATTAATTGCTTTAAGTAAAAAAGTATCTTATAAAAAAATAGAATATATTTTTCTTTAGTTTAAATACCTTTTTTTATCTTGTATGCCTAGCGAAAATAACTTTTTCAAAATTTTAGATGAACTATAACAGGATAGATATAAGTAAGTTAATTGCTGAAAGGCTTACTGCAAAAACAGTAAGCTTGCAACAGCAGTTTTTAGAAAGTAAAGACAAAATTGGCTATTTTTTTGTAGACGATTTATTGCCAGAGGAATTAGCATTAGCAATTCATACGAACTTTCCTAAGTTATCTGAAACCAAAGCAAAAAAAGATTTAAGAGAATATAAATATATTGCTTATCAAATGGATAAATACCATAAACTATTAGAAGAGGTAATTTATGCATTTCAAGAAAAAAATGTAGTAGATGCAATTTCTAAGATTACTAATCTACCAAGATTATTGCCAGATGAAAATTTATATGCAGGAGGTTTATCTCTAATGGCAAAAGATAATTATTTAAATCCGCACTTAGATAACTCTCATGATAAAGACCGAAAATTATGGAGAGTTTTAAACTTGTTGTACTATGTTACTCCAAATTGGAAAACAAGTAATGGAGGAAACTTAGAGGTTTGGCCAAACGGAATTAAAGAAAACCCAATTGAAATTACAAGTAAATTCAACAGGCTAGCAATTATGGCAACACATAATTATTCTTGGCACTCTGTAAATAAAGTACAAGTAGATGGTGTAAGATGTTGTGTGTCTAATTATTATTTTTCTGAAACTCCTTTGCTAAAAGAAGACAGTTTTCATGTAACTTTATTTAGAGGAAGAAGAGAAGAAAAAGGCAAAGATTTATTACTAAAATTAGACAATTCTGTAAGAAGTGGTGTTAGAAAATTATTTAAAAATGGCGTGAGAGAAAACCCACATAAGTATAAAAAATGATATAAAATTTTTAAAATGATAATTTTTTAATATATTTACAACAATCTAATATTAAAAAGATTAAGTTCTTATTAATTTCATAACCCCTAATATTATGTGTAAATGTCCCTCATGTGATTCTCCTTCCAAAAAAAGGATTAACCGATCACTATTACTAAAGTTTATTTTAGGTTCAAAAGCTTACAAATGCTATCATTGCAAAGCTAGGTTTTTAAAAATACCTATTTTAGACAAACCACTAATCATCAAACAAGGAGTACTCAAAGAGTTTCCAATAACAAGTTAAAAAATATCAAATCGTCTACCTTTAGACGATTTTTTTATTTTAAAAGAAAAGTGTTGATAATGAGAAAAATAACATTAGAAAATTCTGCAATCTTATACAACGATATTTCTGAATTAGAAGAAGTCGATCAAAAACTAATAGAAAAGGCAATTGAAGCAAAAAAGAATGCCTACGCACCTTATTCAAATTTTAAAGTGGGTGCAGCAATTTTACTAGAAAACAGTACTGTTGTAACGGGTAATAATCAAGAAAATGCGGCATATCCATCAGGGATGTGTGCTGAGCGCGTAGCAATTTGGAAAGTTGGTTCTCAATTTCCAAATCAAAAAATACTCAAATTAGCTATTGTAGCCAGTTCTGCTAATAAACTGGTAGATAGGCCTGTTGGCCCTTGTGGAGCTTGTAGACAAACTTTATCTGAATACGAAATTAATCAAAAAACACCTTTTGAAGTATTATTTATGGGAGAAGTTGGTAACATAGTTAAAGTAGCTTCAATACAGAGTTTACTTCCTTTTTCTTTTGATAGCTCTTATTTGTAAGTCTTATGAACGACATATCTTCAAGAAAGGACATTAAATTTATCATCGTATCATTTTATGATAAATTATTATCAGATGATGAAATGCTTCCTTTTTTTAAAGAATTTTCAGAAGAAAATCTACTTGAAACTCATTTAGAAACCATTACCGATTTTTGGGAAGATATATTGTTTGATAAACAACAATACAAAAGTAATTTACTACAAAAACACACAAATACTCACAGTTTATTACCCTTTACAATAACGCATTTTGCTATTTGGATGTCGTATTTTTTAGAAACAATAGATGAAAATTTTTCTGGAATTAATGCTGAACAAATGAAGAATAGAGCCAATTCTATTGCAACTGTAATGAAAATTAAAATGAAGTTGTATGCATAATTAGAGGCTTTTATTAAAAACTGAATATCATTTGTAAAACAACTTCGGTATTCAAGAATTAAAGAGAATACCTATATTCGTTAGTTACAATTTAGAAACTATTTTATGAATTTTGCTAAAATTACTGGAACAGGAACTTTTATTCCATCTATAAGAAAAGAGAATCAAGCGTTTATTAACGAATCTTTTTTGAACGAAGATGGTTCTGCTTTTAATGCAGAAAACGATGAAATTATAGCAAAATTTAAAATGATAACAGGTATAGATGAAAGACGCTATGCAAAAGACGATTATAATACCTCTGACATTGGTTTTCTTGCAGCAGAAAATGCCATTAATGATGCTAAAATTAATCCAGAAGAACTAGATTATATTATTGTTGCACATAATTTTGGAGACGTTAAAAAAGGAACTATTCAAGGAGATATGTTGCCAAGTTTGGCTACTAGAATAAAGCAAAAATTGCAAATAGAGAATCCTAATTGCGTAGCTTACGATGTGCTTTTTGGTTGTCCTGGTTGGGTAGAAGGCGTTATTCAAGCACAAGCTTTTATTAAAGCAAACATGGCAAAAAAATGTTTGGTAATTGGAGCAGAAACATTGTCTAGGGTTGTAGATATGCACGATAGAGATTCTATGATTTATGCAGATGGTGCAGGAGCTTGTATTGTAGAAGCTTCTAAAGATGAAACTTCTTCAATATTAAGTTTTGCTTCGCAGACTTTTGCTAAAGAAGAAGCTAATTTTTTATTTTTTGGAACATCGTACAACAAAGCAGAAAAAGACAATACCCGTTACATAAAAATGTACGGAAGAAAAATTTATGAATTTGCTTTAAATAATGTGCCAAATGCAATGAAAACAGCTTTAGATAAAAGCGGTGTAGTTATAGATGATGTAAAAAAGATTTTCATTCATCAAGCTAACGAAAAAATGGACGAAGCTATTATAAAGCGCTTTTATAGATTGTACAAAAAACAAACTCCAAAAGATATTATGCCGATGAACATTCATAAATTAGGAAATAGTTCTGTGGCTACTGTGCCTACTTTATTAGATATGGTTTTAAAAGGAAAACTAGAAAATCATAAGGTAAATAAAGGAGATGTTATTATTTTAGCTTCGGTCGGAGCAGGAATGAATATCAATGCAATTGTTTATAGAGTTTAAAAATTTAAATGTCCGAATTTTAGAAAGTTACAGCGTAACAAAGCAGTAGAGTATTACAGTTTTATTATGTAAAAACTTAAAGTAGTCATTCATTTTTGTATAATTTCTACTTTTAGTAACGAGCAACTACAGACAGCCAACTGCCGACTATCTACTAATTCAAAAAAATGTAACTTCTAGTGTCGTAAATCTAATATCAAAATATTATTTTTGACCATGCAAAAAAACAACGTACTTATTTTAGATTTCGGTTCGCAATACACTCAGTTAATTGCGCGTAGAGTAAGAGAACTCAATATATATTGTGAAATTCATCCTTATAACAATCCTCCAAAAGAATTGGCAGATTACAAAGCTGTAATTTTATCTGGAAGTCCAAATTCAGTTAGAGGAGATTTAGTTTTACATCCAGATTTATCTGAAATAAGAGGAAAAAAACCAGTTTTAGCGGTTTGTTATGGAGCACAATATTTGGCTCATTTTTCTGGAGGAAAAGTAGCACCGTCTAATACTAGAGAATATGGTAGAGCTAATTTATCTTTTATAAAAGATAATGAGCAGTTTTTTAAAGGGGTTTCTGTCGGAAGTCAAGTTTGGATGAGCCATTCAGATACTATAAAAGAACTTCCTGAAAATGGTGTATTGCTAGCCAGTACAAATGACGTAGAAAATGCCGCTTATAAAATTGATGGAGAAACTACATACGGAATTCAATTTCACCCAGAAGTATACCATTCAACTGATGGAAAAACATTATTAGAAAACTTTTTAGTAAAAATAGCAGGTGTTGAACAAAGTTGGACACCGGATTCTTTTGTAGATGAAACTGTAAAAGCAATACAAGATAAAGTTGGTAATGATAAAGTTGTTTTAGGACTTTCTGGAGGTGTAGACTCTACAGTTGCAGCAGTTTTATTAAACAAAGCTATTGGCGAAAACTTGTACTGTATTTTTGTAAACAATGGTTTGTTGCGTAAAAACGAATTTGAAAGCGTTTTAGAGCAATACAAAGGAATGGGCTTAAATGTTAAAGGTGTAGACGCTTCTAAACGTTTCTTAAAAGCACTAGAAAACCTTAAAGATCCAGAGAAGAAAAGAAAAGCTATTGGTAATGCATTTATAGAAGTTTTTGACGACGAAGCACACCAAATTGAAGACGTTACTTGGTTAGCTCAAGGAACTATTTATCCAGATGTAATTGAATCGGTTTCTGTAAACGGAGGACCATCTGCAACGATTAAAAGTCATCATAATGTTGGAGGGTTACCAGACTTTATGAAGCTAAAAATTGTAGAACCTTTAAGAATGATTTTTAAAGATGAGGTGCGTAGAGTAGGAGCTTCTTTAGGAATTGATGCAGCATTATTAGGGCGTCATCCATTTCCTGGACCAGGGTTGGCAATTAGAATTTTAAGCGACATTACCGAAGAGAAAGTTAAAATCTTACAAGAAGTAGATGCCATTTTTATAAACGGATTGAAGGAAGCTGGTTTGTATGACAGCGTTTGGCAAGCAGGGGCAATGTTACTTCCTGTAGATTCTGTAGGTGTTATGGGAGATGAGCGAACTTATGAAAAAGTAGTAGCTTTACGTGCGGTAGAAAGTACAGATGGTATGACTGCAGATTGGGTAAATTTACCATACGAATTTCTACAAAAAACGTCTAACCAAATAATAAATCAAGTGAAAGGCGTTAATAGAGTAGTATATGATATCAGCTCAAAACCACCTGCTACTATAGAATGGGAATAGAACATATGAAATATTTAAAAATAATTTTTATTGTAAATATTCTTTGGTTTGCAATTTCTTGTGGTCAACAAAAACAATATTTAAACTACAAGGTAAAAGAAGGAGAAACCATTAAATCTATAGCCAAACGTTTGGATATGGATACAAAAGAATTATTGCGTCTAAATCCAGAAGTTTCTAGAAGACCAGATGCTAATACGGTAATTATTATTCCTAATTCTAAACAAGTTGCACTTTTAAAAAAACAGAAAAATAACACAACAGCAATTACTTTTAATAAATCTGTAAACGATTCTATTACTAGAGCTGAAAAAATTGCAATTAGAAAGGCATTTGTTAAAGACTCGCTATTAGAAAACTATCAGAAAAATTATATTGTACACGAAGTAAAAAAAGGAGATACTTTTTATAGTTTGGTTAGAAAATATAATGTTTCTCAAAAAGAATTGATCAATTTAAACCCTATTTTAGAAGAAGGTTTAAAAACAGATCAAATTATAAAAGTTAAGTTTTTAGATGATGTTTTCGAGGAAGATAACTTTCTTTATAAAGATACTATTGCAGAAAATATTTCTTTAGACATAGCTATGTTACTTCCTTTTAACGGAAAGGAATTAGATACGCTTGAGCATACAGAAATTTTTAGTAGAAGTAGGTTGGCAAATATTGTTACCGATTTTTATTTTGGTGCAGAAATAGCTATAGACTCTATAAGAAAACAAGGTATAGATGTAAATGTAAACGTTTTTGATACTGGTAAAAACAGTTCAATAATAGACTCAATTATAATGGTTAACGATTTTAATAAGAAAGATGCCATTATTGGTCCTTTTTATTCTGAAGAAGTAAATCTGTTAGCTGCAAATGTAAAAGCTCCTATTGTATATCCTGTATATTCTCAAAAACAAGCAACATTCACATCAAAACGAATTGTAAAAACAGCGCCCAATAAAAGTTTATACAGAAAAAAGTTACTAGAATATATTACAGATAATTTTTTTGAAGGCAATATTATTATTGTAGGAGATGGTCGTCCAGCATCAGATTTTAATACATTACAAATACAAAAGACTTTAGAAAAGCACGATTCTATTAGTAATGTAAGCGTTATTCTGCCTGAAGATGGTTATATAGACAAAGAAAAATTTACAGAGCTTTTATTACCTAATGAGAAGAATTATGTGGTTATGACCGCAGACGATAACGTAATTGTAGCTAGTGCAATTAACGGTTTAATTAGTTTGCCAGATTTTGTTTCTGTTCGTGTTTTTACTTTTGATAAAGTAAGTGCTTTTAACAAAGTAGATAATTTTAAATTGGCTCAAATAGAATTTACTTACGTTAGTGACGAGTTTTCTAATGAGGGTTCAGAAAAAATACAACTTTTTAATCAAAAATATTTTAGCAGAAACAATACACTACCTTCCTCTTATTCTATGAAAGGTTTTGATATTACTTACGATGTTTTAATTCGTTTAGCATCTGGAAAAAGCTTAAAAGCTACTTTTGACGAAGGTTTTTCTTACCGTTTAGAAAGTAAATTTGACTATACCGATAAAATCTTTAAAGTAACCGAAAATAAAGGCTTGTTTATTGTAAAATACAATCCAGACCTAACATTAACTAGATTGAAGTAGATTTTTTCATTAATAGAATAACTGATTTTCTCTTCAGTTTTACGTTACTTCAACTTTACACTTAAAAATTAATTACATTTACTTTATTAAAAATATAAAGTGTAAAATGTGGTTTTAAGGTATGTTTATTTCGGATTAGCAGTTCTCGGGTTAATTTTATTTTTCTTTTTGCTAAAAAGATTTTTTAAGTGGTTACAATCTAAGTTAGATAAATTAGATAGAAACGTACTCTTTAAAAAAGCAGAAATTGCTAATTTTTTCAAATTTATAACACCAAGAAGAGAAAAGCATATTTTAAAATTTTTAATGAAAACATTAAAAATAGGTATTGCTATCCTATTTTTAATATTCTATTTGCCTTTCGTTTTTCATTTTATTCCAGAGACCCAAGAATTTGCAGATACTATTATTGGTTATATAATGAAGCCAATAAATGCTTTGGTTGTAAGTGTTGTGGCTTTTATTCCAGATTTGTTTTCTCTTGTTGTAATCATTCTTATATCTAAATATTTAATAAAATTCTTAAAATACGTTACTGGTGAGGTAGAGAGAGAAGCAGTTAAGTTAGATGGATTTCACGCAGATTGGGCAAAACCAACTTTTAACTTGGCTAGAGTTGTAATTATTGCATTTACAGCAGTTATTTGTTTTCCCTTAATACCAGGTTCAGATTCAGATGCTTTTAAAGGTGTTTCTATATTTTTCGGGATATTATTTTCTTTAGGATCAACATCTGCAATATCCAATATCGTAGCAGGTATTGTAATTACCTATATGCGTCCTTTTAAAATTGGCGACCGTGTAGAAATTGGAAATACAATTGGAGATGTAACTGAAAGAAGTTTGTTGGTTACTCGAATAAAAACAATTAAAAATTTAGATACAACCATTCCAAATTCTTCCATTTTAGGAAATCATATCATAAATTTCACAAAAAATGCTGCTGAAGAAATTGGAGTTATTTTGCATACCTCTGTAACCATTGGTTACGATGTTTCCAGTAACAATGTAATTGAAGCTTTAATAAGAGGAGCCAAAAAAACGAATATGGTTTTGTCTAAACCAGAACCATTTGTTTTAGTAAAAAGTTTGGACGATTTTTATATCAATTATGAAATAAACTGTCACACTAAAAATCCAGAAAAAGGAGCGCTTATTTATTCTGAGCTGCATGAAAATATTAAAAATGAATTACACGATGCGGGAATAGAAATTTTATCTCCACATTACAATGCAGTTCGAGATGGAAATATGCTAACTGTGCCAGAAAAAAATATTCCTAAAGATTATGAAAAACCTGGATTTAAAATTTTTAAATAAATTCTTAGCATTATTTTTATTATGAAACCAGCAGAAGCATATATTTTAAATCAACCAGAACCCTTCAAGTCGATTTTACTACATCTGCAAATTTTAATAGAAACCTCTTTTCCAGATGTAGATTTACAGTTCAAATGGAAAATTCCTTTTTACTATTTAGATGATAAACCTTTTTGTTATTTAAATCCGTCTAAAAAGAAAGGTTATGTAGATGTTGCTTTTTGGGTTTCTGCACATTTAACAAAGTACAACGAATTGTTAGTTTCAGAAGGTAGAAAAGTTGTAAAATCTCTAAGATACAAAACTGTAGAAGATATTAATGAAGAGGTGTTGTTAACTGTTCTAGAAGAAGCACATCAATTAAAAGGAAAAGGATTTTATAAGAAAAAAGAGCTATAAAACCTTATACTGTAAAGCCAGTTTCTTATTAAAAAAGATATTTAAAAATGAAGTTTTTAAAGGAGTCTCGAAAATGAGTTTAGTAACTGTTCCATTCTTTATAATAATTGGTTTCTCCGCATATTTTTGTCTATTATAAACATAATCAATTTGAATAGTTGAGTCTAGATTTTTAAGATATAAGATAATTTGATTAGTATTATTTCGTCTAATAATTCCGCTTTTTGGCGCTATAATTTCAGCCTCTGTTTTTAAAAAATGAAGTTTATAAATTGGTTGATTGTAAAACGTTTTTTGGTTGGGTTGCTTAAAAAACTTATTCCAGATTAAACTGTTAGAAAAATGTGTTTTTACAATTTTATGTTTAGCCGTATTGTAAAAAAAAGGATTAAAACTTTTGTTCCATTTGCCGTTCATGCCATAACCTGCTGCCCAAGTAGCATCAACAAAAATCCATTTTTTATTTATAAATACAAGATTCCAAGCGTGGTTACTGCCGTGTTCTATTCTTCCAATTTCAGAAGCATCAACTCTAACATTACCATTAATAACTTTACAAGGTATATGTAATAAATCGCACAACTTTTTTAGAGCTAAGGCATATTCTTCGCAAACACCTTGTCTTTTTAAAAAGGTTTCATCAATAAATTTATTTTGAATTGCTTTAATTTTTCGCTGCTTATCAGCTTCATCTGTATACTTAAAATGGTATTGTTTTTTTGATGAATTTAAAGAAGCGATATCGTAATTAATATTTGTAGCTAACCAATAAAAGCTAGCTTTTAATTTATCTGCATCTGTAGAAAAATTCTGATTTATTTTTTCAGCTAAATCTTCTGGAGAACTAATGTTTCTATACTTAGATACAATAACCTCAATTTTTGAAAAATCTTCTGCAAAAAGAGAAGTAGTACTTAATAAAATTAGAATTAAAACTTGTTTCATATCAATTGTAAAACAAATTATAAAGCTAAAAATTGTACCTACAAAGAATTTATTGTTTTTCTAATGGCTACTAGATTGGTTAATAGTTGTTCTAATTTGTCTAAGTGTAACATATTAGCACCATCAGATTTAGCATTAGCAGGATCAAAATGAGTTTCTATAAACAAACCATCTACATTATTTACAA
>CAYPHE010000010.1:0-24960 GCA_964410075.1 uncultured Polaribacter sp. | reverse complement strand
AGAAAAAGCTTCTGAACGAGTAGCTAAAAAATAAAAAAATAGTGATTGCTTAATTGGCAATCACTATTTTTTTTGTTATTATTTTACCTTCTCTTAAGTTCGTTTTTACTAGATAAACTCCTGTTTTTAAATCGGAGATTTTTTTACTTGTGTTAGATTGAAATACTTTTACTTTTCTACCTAAAATAGTATATAAAGTTATCTTTTCTACTTCTTCTAATTCAGCATATTTTACAACCAATTCTTTTTCTGAGTTTACAAATACTGATAAATTATTATCTTTAAAATGTGTAGTTTCTGTAGATAGTGTTTCTTTTTTTTCTTTCGTATAAATAATTTTAAATCTAGTATTATTCTCTCCTACAGTATCTATAGTAAAAGAGTATACTTCTTGCTGATTTAAATCAACAAAAACACCTAACTCTTTATCTTCTAAATAGATGTAATAGTTATCATCTATAAACTCTTCTTGAAGTTGAATACTATAGTCTCCTACTTGATCTACCACAAAACCTAAAGGAATAGCTTTTTCATTTTCGGTTAACATAGGTAAACCTTGAATGGTTGCTTTTTTTGTCTCCTCTACTAAAGAATAAAATCCTAAAGATTTTTGATTGATATCAAAAGGACCATCGTAAATTCTGTCATAATCTTCAGTTGCTCCTTTTACAAAACCAATTAAAATTGAATTGTATGTATTCCCTCTTCTTAACTTAAACCAAGATCTTCCTTTTTGCTTATCTAAAACATTACTCTTCTTTTTACTAGACTTATAAAAAGTAGCAGAAGTATTATCTCCTGTAACTTGATGAGTAGCTTTAATTTTTAATGTTGTTGTATTTCCTGCTCCAATCATATCGTCTACTCTTAAGAAAAAGGCTTGAGCTGTACCTATTTTTCCTGTTGCTGTATTTGTTCCTCCTGTTGGGTTGTATTGTAAATAATCAGAAACATTATTATCTCCGGTTTCAGCACTTTGTTGATTCCATAAATATATTGTTCCTTCAATATCTGAATTATCTGTATCTCCAATAACCAAATCCCAATCAATTGCAGACGAATAAGGATTCCCAACTAAATTATCACCACCAGGTGACCATTCATTTCCTGTGTCTCCTTCATCTTCATTTTCATTAAAAAAGAGTGTTACATCATAACCCCCGTTATTAACATCTCCTGAAAAAGTTCTTACTTGCCCACCTAATCCTTCGTTTTGAATTGCGTATCCTGTTGTTGGATTCATTGTATTTGAAGGATTAAAAAACACCCAATTTGCATCTGTTAAGTTTGCTGCATATTCATAAACTTCTTCTGCATCTGGAAAAACACTAGAAACTGTATTGGAGACAACTGGTGAGCTCCAATATGAGTAAAAGTCGTTATCAGAATACGTTCTTGTATTTCTAACAACATCAAAAGTTCCAGTTCCTGAAACAGGATTGTTACAATTATGATAAATTAACGAAGCTTCATTTTCTACAGTTATGGTTCCGTTATTTACTAATTCGTAATAAACGTTTAGCGTAGAACCCGCTTGCACAACTAAATTAACTCCTGAACTAATATTTAGAAAGCCAACATTTGTATTTGCAGCTATTACAGGGTTTGTACCATCGTTAGTAATAATTATTTTTTGACTTCTAGTAATATCTGGCGCAGAATCTCCAACCCAATTCGTTGTAGTAGTCCAACTATTTCCATCACTTCCGTCCCAAGTAATTACACCTTGAGCATCTTCTGAAGCAGAGGGAGAAGAACCTCCATTGGGTTGATAGTTAATTTGTGCTCCGCTTTGGTAAGCAACAAGTTCTGTACCTGAATCTAAAAAAGTGTTTTTATTAGTATCTATTTCTGATGGTGTTCTTGGGACATTCCAAATTCGAAATAATTCTATATCACCAGAAAAATTATTTGAATTTCCATCTGTTACCACTCCACCATCATAAGTTTGTCCTGTAGAACCTCCAACAGAACTTACATCCCAGTCTGCATCTAGTAAACTTGAAGGATACCTCATATCCCCTCCTGATCTACCTATGTTTATATCGCCTGTATGCGTATTTACCACTAAACCTGCCTGAGAGTCTTGTTCTACTCCATCTAAAAACCATTTTGCTGTTATACCACTATCTAAAGTAACCGCTACATGGTACCACTGTCCAATACTTAATTCTCCTACCCCAGACCTAAAGTAACGCCTATTTGCAGCACTTCCTGCGTTACTTCTGTAAATACTAAAATAGACTCTTCCTCCTTCTAAAAAAATTTTAAAAGCATTTGTATTTCCGCCTTCTTCATATAATACCTGTCTGGTGGTTAAATCTGTTGCTCTAAATCTTAACTCTATAGTTCTGTTACTTGTATTTTGATCGTTAATTGCGTCTGTATTAGGAATTGTAGTAAATTGTGTAGTTACAGATACAAAAGCTGTTAAAGAAATAGCTGTAGCCCCATCAGGTTGATAATAAATACGATCTAAATCTGAATAAGCAACCAGATCTGTACCACTAGTTAATAGGATAGATTTATTAGTATCAATTTCAGATTGTGTTCTCGCAACATTCCATATTCTAAAAAGATTAATATTTCCAGAAAAAGCATAAGTTGTAGAATTAGAACCAGTAAACGTATCGTTATAGGTTTCTGAAGTAGATCCTCCAACAGAACTTGCAGTCCAATTACTCACCAAACTATTTGGATATCTTAAACCATCACCATTTCTTGCATAGGTTACCGTACCAGAATGTGTATTTACCTGTAAACCATCTTGAGAATCTTGTTCTATTCCATTTAAAAACCACTTTAACGTTAAATCTGGAATAGCAGTATCTTCTAATGTAAGTGCTACATGATACCATTTGTTTACTTCTATATCTCCGCTTCCAGATCTAAAAAGTCGCCTATCTGCAGCTACTGAGGCATTATCTCTATATGCCCCTAAGTAAATTCTGTCTGCTTCAATAAAAAAAACAAAGGCATTTACACCTGCACCTTCTTCATAAATTACTTGTCTTGTCGTAATATTTGGTGCTTTAAACCAAAACTCAATGGTTCTATTTCTTGTATTTTGCAAGTTTATAGCATCTGTGTTTGGTACTGTAATAAACTCATCTGTACCATTACCATTAAAACCTGTTGAACAAGGAAATTGTGCAAATAGAATATTAGCACAAAAAAGAATTAGGAGGGGGAATACTTTTTTCAAAACTATTTTATTTAACTATAAAATACTAATAAGTAAATTTAAGAAAAAAAATAGAAATCTATTTTTTTTCTTAAATTTTTAAACTTTTCTGTGAAAAAAGTGTTTAAAAAAGCACTTCTAAAGTTATTCTATAATAAGTTTTTTAAAGTATGTGTTTCTATTTTCATCTAAAACCGAAACAAAATAAACACCAGTTTTAAACACTCCGTTTACATCTAATTGTAAATTATCTTTATCTGTTTTTGTTTGATAAACTGTTTTACCTAATACATCTCTTATCACAACATTTGCAGCTTTAAAACCATTAAGAGCAATATTAAATCTTTTAGATGTTGGATTTGGATACAATTGAATGGATTTACTTTTATTTACTACACTAGTATCATCTACAGACAATACAGAAACACCTTCTCCAAAACTAAGATCTACGTTAATTAAAGAATAAGGAGGCACTACAATTGCATTTACACTTGTTTGGGTATCTGAGTAAGATATTGTTGTTGCTGATGTTAAACTACCCCATCTTACACCATTAGCTATATAGTTTACAATACTTTCGTTATTGCCATCTCTACTGATAAAAATTCTAGCGTTTGCATTTGTTTTATTGGTAATAATAAAACGAGGTTTTCCTCCAGGTCTTTTTACGGAGATGACATGCACTGGTCTTCCTTCTTGTGCGTTTCCTCCTAGTTTTAACTCAGGAGATGTAAGCGTAGTACCATTAAATAACTCTGAATTTTTCAAATTATCCCTTAACAATCGATATACATCTCCATAACCTGTAGTTTCTATCTGAACATTATTTCTAGATCCATTTACAGAATATTGCGCATTAGCTCCTACAGTAGAAAACCAATTGATTCTTTCTACCTCTAAACGATTATTATTATTTATAATGTGAGAGTAGATATCTGCTGCTCCTAAAAAGCTAGCTCCGATAGCACCTTCTTCACTACCTGCAACTCCCCATTCTGTTAACCAAATTGAGTTCTTATTTTCAGAAACTTGAGCTTTACAATAAGTTAATGTTTGATCCATTATTCTACTAGCAGAAATTAGATCTCTTAAAGATTCACTCGTAAGATCTTCTGGTCTGTTACCTTCACTTCTTTGAGGAGTTACATATCTATGCACTACAATTGCATCAAAAAAACTTTCGTCAACTGTAATTAAGTCGTTATATCTTTGATGTGTTGCTCTACCGCTTTCACTCTGTGCTGGATCTCCTCCTCTAAATGAAATAGGTATGGCAAATCTTACTTCTCTATCTAGTTCGCTTGCTCTATTTTTAATATTGGCGACTACTTCTCTAGCTCTAGATACCCATTGCGCTTCCGTATTTATTGTACCCGATCTTTGACTTCTAAAAAAAAACTCATTTCCCAGTTCCATATCCCTAACATTATGACCATCATCTATCATAGATTGCCATCTTCTTCCATTAGAATCGGCATCATTATTAATAATACTTAGTACCGTTAGTAAATCTAAAGGTTTCCCTATACTTTCTGCTGTGTCAAAAATTTTTCTTAATGATGGGTAACCAATACGCACACTTGTAGGACTATCGTGCTGAGATATTACCCTTGTTCCAATAACAAAAGGATCTGTTATATGTCTAGAATCTGCTGCCGCTAGTTCACTTCCATCAGTATCTAAAACACGTTCCCAATTATATGTGTTTGCAAATACTCCTTGTGGAAAGCGAAGTACAACAGGATCATTATCTGCTATAAACTGTTGCCCCTGTGGTGAATTGAAGCCTTGATTAGCTGCATTGGCATTAATAACGGTTCCATTTGGAGCTAACAGTGGTGCAAATGACAATTGTACCCTAGCTACAGAAGTATTAAAATCTACGTTACTACCCAATAACAAATTGTTAAAAGAAGTAACTCCTGCAGACGTATCCATATTAAGCGTATTGTTAAAAGCGCCATCAGTTAACGGTAAAGCATCATAAGGAAAATTTGTTTGAGCTTGAGTAAAACAAAAACTAAAGATTAAGATTTTAAAGATTCTACTAGCTCTTAAGAAAGTATTTTTATTCATTTTTTTAACTAAGTTAATGTATTAAATTCTATTTTATCTATTGAATAATTTGATTTATGAAATAGACAAGAATTTAGTCGTTATAAAAACGAACATCTAACAATGTTTTGTTAAAAAAACACTTATTTATAAAGAGCTAGTAAGTTTTATATTTATATGAAATAGGGTTAACTAATTGGGAATTATTATTTTATTGTTCGTTTTTTTACCATTTGATAATGTGATATCAACAATGTAAATTCCCGATGTAACATTAGAAACATTTCTTACTTGGTTTCCGTTAAAAGAAACAACTCTTCTACCTTGAATATTGTATAAATCAACTTTTTTAATAGCCTCTGAATTAGTATATTCTATAATTAACTCGTTTGCTGAATCTACATAAACAATAAAATCTTTAAAATCTATTTCTTCTACAGATAATACTTCTTTTTCTTTTGATTTTTCATCAGAATTTGCTTTACTTTTCTTTACATATTCTAATTTAAATCTGTTTGTATTTTCTCCTGTTTCCTCAATAGAAAATGTATACGCTGTTTTTCTTAAATTGATGGTTACATTTTTTTCTGTATCCGTTAAATAAATATTATAATCTTCGTTAATATGTTCTTCTTGAATTGCTATTGAATATTCTCCTATTTCATCAACCACATATCCTAATTTTACTTCCTTTTTATCTGTGGTTAATTCTGGTAAACCTTGTATAGCTGTTTTTTGCCCTTCTTCTGAGATCGAATAAAATCCTAATGATTTTTGATTGATATTAAAAGGGGCATCATACAATCTATCATATTTATTTGTAGCTCCTTCTATAAAACCAATAAGTAAAGTATTGGTTTGATTTCCTCTTGTAAAAGTAAACCAAGATCTTCCTTCTTTTTTAGGACTTTTATTTTGCGAGCTCTTAAAAAATTGATTGTTATTACCTGCAATTTGATGTGTAGTTTTAAATGTTATCGTACTATTACTCATAGTTCTTACAAAAAAACCTTGCCCTGTTCCAATTTTCCCTGAAGCTGTGTTTGTTACTCCTCCTGTTGCATTATACTGCAGATAATCAGACACATTATTATCTCCGACCTCAACAGAGTTTTGATTCCAAAAATATACCGTTCCTTCTATATCTGAATTATCGGTATCTGAAATAACTAAATCCCAATCTATAGCAGATGAATATGGGTTACCTACTAAATTATCTCCAGCAGTAGACCACACATTATCTGGATCTTCGCTTTCAAAGTTTGAGCTATAAAATACATCTAACTGAACATCTCCTTCGTTTATTTTTCCACTAAAAGTTCTTAATTGACCTCCTGTATTCTCACTTCTAACAGCATAACCAATTCCTGGAATTAAATTATTTGTTCCATTGTACGCCCAATCTGAATCCACTTCACTAGCCATAAACTTATATATATTTGGAGCATCAGAAAAAACAGTACTAGGTGTAGCATCAGCTTCAACTACAGGAGAACTCCAATATGAGAAGAAAAAATTATTAGAGTAAGTTGGCGTATCTCTTTTAACATCAAAAGTTCCTGAACCGGCAATTGGGGAATTACATGCATGGTAAATTAAAGCTCCTCCATCTTCAACAGTAATTGTTCCGTTATTTGTTAATGTGTAAAATACATTTAAAGTTGCTCCATTTTGAACTATTATTTCTGCACCTGCATTAACCGTTAATCTTCCAATATTTACCTCTGTAGTAATACTTGGATTGTTTGATCCTGAATTAATTACAACTTCTTGAGTTCTAATTGGATCTGGAGAAGAACCACTCCAATTGGAATTATCAAAATAAACAGCAGACGAATTACCTGTCCAAGTATATGTTGTACCACTTCCATTTGCATTTGCTACCCTATTGATACTTGAAGAACCATTGGATTCATAATTCATTTGGTCTCCATTCTGGTAAGCTACCAAACTTGTACCAGACGTCAATTCAGTTGATTTATTATCATTTATTTGAGTTTCTGTTCGAGCTACATTCCAAATTCTTAATAAATTTATGCTACCTTCAAAAGCATACCTGTTATTAATTCTTCCAGAAAAATTACTATTATAAGTTTCACTATCTGAACCAGCTTCAGCACTATTATTCCAATTATTTGTTAAGCTACTAGGAAATCTTAATTCTCCACCGTTTCTACCAATAGAGTTGTTTCCAGAGTGCGTATTAATTTGCAATCCTGCCTGTGTATCTTTTAATTCTCCATCTATATAAAACTTAAAAGTCAAGTCAGGAGAAGTTGTATCTTCTAAGGTTAAGGCAACATGTGTCCATTTTCCTACTTCAATATCTCCTAAAGCTGATCTAAAAAAACGTCTATTTGCTACACTACCAGCATCATTCCTATAACCACCTGCATAAATTCGACCAGCTTCTATAAAAAAGAACAGTGTATTTACTTGAGCACCTTCTTCATAAATAACCTGTCTAGATGTTATATCATCTGGTCTAAACCAAAATTCGATAGTTCTATTTCTTGTATTTTGCAAGTTAATTGCATCTGTATTCGGAATTGTTATAAAATCACTAGATCCGTTTAAAGTAAAGCCACTACTACATGGTATTTGTGCCAATACTAAATTAGAGAAAAGCAATAATAAAACGTAAAAATATCTTTTTATATACTTCATGTTCTTTTCTTTTTATCTATTAAAAAACTTTAATAGTCAATTTAACAGCATAAAATTACGATTATACTATGCATGCATAGTATAATTTAGACAAATGAAACAAAACTGTCGATAAATGGATATTTACAATAGTTAAACATTAATCTGTTCTATTATAATTATCTTTGAACTTTATTAAAAACAGAACATGAACCCACTTTTAGAAGATTTTAATACTGCTCCTTTCTCTAAGATTTCTAACGATAATTTCGAACCAGCAATTAAAGAAGCTATAGCTATTGCAAAATCTGAAATAGATAAAATTGTAAAAAACACAGCCACTCCTTCTTTTACCAATACAACTGTTGCTTTAGAAAATACTGGCGAAAAATTAAATAGAATTACCTCAATTTTTTTTAATTTAAATTCTGCCGAAACTAATGAAGAAATCCAAAAAATAGCTCAAAAAATTTCTCCATGGTTAAGTGAATTTAGAAATGATATTACTTTAAACGCGTCTTTGTTTGAAAAAGTAAAAACGGTTTATGAGAATAGAAAAAATATAGATTTAACTCCCGAACAAGAAATATTGTTAGAAAAGCAATACAAAGGCTTTACTAGAAATGGAGCAAATTTAAAAGAGGACAATAAAAAACAACTCAGAAAAATTGACACTCAACTTTCTAAATTATCTTTACAATTTGGAGAAAATGTATTGGCTGAGACCAACGCTTTTGAGCTTCATATTACCAATAAAGAAGAATTATCTGGTTTACCAGAGTCTGCTAAAGAAGCTGCTGAGCAATTGGCAAAAGAAAAGCAAAAAGAAGGTTGGATTTTTACATTGGATTACCCAAGCTACATTCCGTTTATAACTTATGCAGATCATAGAGAACTGCGTAAGAAAATGTCTCTTGCCTTTGGCGCTAAAGGATTTCAAGACAATAAAAACAATAACGAACAAATTGTTTTAGACATTGTAAAATTACGTCATCAAAGAGCCAACTTATTAGGATATAAAACTCATGCGCATTTTGTTTTAGAAGAACGAATGGCAGAAACTCCAGAAAAAGTAATAGATTTTTCTAACAACCTCTTAAAAAAAGCAAAACCAGCTGCTTTAAGAGAATTTAAAAATTTAGAGAGTTATGCTAAAAAATTAGATGGTATTGATGAATTACAAAAATGGGATGGCGCTTATTATGCTGAAAAATTAAAAAAAGAAATTTTCGATTTAGATCAAGAGTTACTAAAGCCCTATTTTAAATTAGAAAATGTTATTGATGGTGTTTTCGAAATTGCCAATCGCTTGTACGATTTAAATTTTGAAGAAATTTCTACCATAGACAAATATCACAAAGACGTAAAAACGTATAGTGTAACCAATCATAACAATGAGTTTGTATCTTATTTTTATGCTGATTTTCATCCAAGATCTGGAAAAAGAAATGGGGCATGGATGACAAGTTACAAATCTCAACAAATTAGAGATGGTGTTAACGACAGACCTCATATTTCTATTGTTTGTAACTTTACAAAACCTACAGCAACCAAACCTTCTTTGTTAACTTTTAACGAGGTAACTACTTTGTTTCATGAATTTGGACATGCACTTCATGGCATGCTTGCCAACACAACTTATACTAGTTTATCTGGAACGTCTGTTTCTTGGGATTTTGTAGAATTACCAAGTCAGGTTTTAGAAAATTGGTGCTATGAAAAAGAAGCACTAGAGTTGTTTGCAAAACACTATGAAACTGGAGAAATTATTCCGATGAAGTATGTAGAAAAAATTAAAGAATCTGCTAGTTTTCATGAAGGAATGCAAACGTTACGTCAATTGAGTTTTGGTTTGTTAGATATGAAATGGCATAGTGAAGATCCATCTGAAATTACTTCTGTAAAAGCTTTTGAAAATAGTGCTTTTGCTGAAACCAAATTATATCCAGATACTCCAGAAAACTGTATGAGTACTGCCTTTTCTCATATTTTTCAAGGTGGGTATTCTTCTGGCTATTATTCTTACAAATGGGCAGAAGTATTAGATGCCGATGCTTTTGAATATTTCTTAGAAAAAGGAATTTTCAATAAAGAAGTAGCCACTAAATTTAAAGAAACTGTGCTTTCTAAAGGTGGTACAGAAGACCCAATGGAACTGTATAAACGTTTTCGAGGAAGAGAGCCAAAACCAGATGCTTTGTTAAAAAGAGCTGGGCTTTTATAATCTGTTAACACTAATTAACGTTAAAACTTTTGTAATCAATGTTTTGTTGACTATTTTTATGTCATGAAACATTGTTTTTTTGTTATTCTATTATTTTATTCTAGTTTTTCTTTTTCTCAAATTACTGTAAAAGGCACTGTTTATGACAACACAGGACCTTTAGAAGGTGCCGCTATTTATTTAAACAACAGTATGTTAGGCACTACAACTAATAAAAATGGAGTATTTGAATTACCTGTACAAGATGGACAATATGAACTAATTGTTTCTTACTTGGGTTTTAAAAAAGTTAACTATAAATTAAATACCTCTAATTATAAAAATCCTTTGATATTTGCTTTAATTGAGGAAGAAAACATGCTTGATGAAGTTATTGTTAGAAAAATAGTTTATGATAAAACTTGGTATAATAATTTGGCAGTGTTTAAAAGAGAATTTCTTGGAACTACAGCATTTTCTAAAAACTGTTTTATAAAAAACGAAAAAGATCTTTATTTTAATTACGATGCAAAAAATAATATTTTCTCTGCGGACTCTAAAAAGCCTTTGGTAATTATCAACAAAAGTTTAGGTTATAAAATAAATTACGATATGGTTCATTTTGAAATCAACAAAAATTTAGTTACTCGTCTTGGTTATTCTCGTTTTGAAAACTTATCAGGCACTAAACGTAAACGAAAAGAATGGCAAAGAAACAGGACAAAAGCTTATAAAGGTTCTTTACTTCATTTTATTAAAAGTATATTTAATAATAGTAGTAAAGAAGAAGGTTTCGTAATCAATCAATTCAAAAGATTACCAAATCCTAAACGACCTTCTGAAGAACAAATTAAAGCGGCGAAAAACACAATAAGACAATCTATAAAAAATGGTTTAGTATTTAATCGAATTAATAATGATAAACCACAAAATGCTATTGATTCTGCTCATGTTGTTTTAAGAAAAAGTAGACTCTCAAAAACAGTAGATTATTTATACAAATCGCAACTAAACCCTTCGGAAATAATTAGTATACAAAATGGTTCCTTTTTTTTAAAATATAAAGACAATTTAAGTGTTGTTTATACAAAAGAAAAAGAAGAAACTGCTTATTTAAATAAACGAGGTTTTTCTTTTCAAAAAAGAAAAGCAGATCATCAAACATCATCTATAATATCATTAAAAAAACCAATTGCAATAGATAATAATTTTCTACTTATTAACCCTTTAGACATCTATTTAGAAGGCTATTGGGCTTTTGAAAAAATGGGAGAAATGTTACATATAGGGTACAAATTAAGTGATAATAAAAAATAGAATATATCACTAAAACTTATTCTTCTCTTCAATCCACTTACTCATATATTTAGTGGTATTTAAAGTTTGGTATTGCAACAAACTGCCTATAAAGTTTTGTTTTCGATGACGTTGTAAATTGCCTTTTATTTCCTCGATTTTATTTTTAAAAATAGCTTTAAAAATCACTTTAGAAAAATTATCATTTACAATTGCAACTCCTTTTTGCTGAGATATTTTCCACAATTGTTCATCTGAATATAATTTTACAGACTTTTCTGCAAACACGTTAAAATCGTCTGTAATGAAACCATTCCAATTTTTATGATTACCAATTCCTTCTGCTCCTATTGAAGTAGTAACTGTTGGCGTACCATAAAGCATGGCTTCAACCAATTTCCCCTTTAGCCCTGCACCAAATTGTAACGGAGCCAGTAATACTTTTGCATCTGCAATTACATCAGTAGCACTTTCTGTAAATCCTTTTACAAGAAAACCATCTTTTTTGTTATTTAAATCTTTTATTTGTTGATTTGCATAAGCTCCATAAATGTGCAACTCAGCATTAGGTATCTGTTTTCGTATGCGTTTCCAAATGTGTTTTTTTAGTTGTAAAACAGCATCAACATTTGGTTTATGAAAGAAATTACCTATAAAAACAAAATTATTTCGCTGTTTGTAAGGTTTCCAACTTGCTATTTTCTTTTCGTTAACTTCATCAAACAAAAAAGGCAAAAAGAGCAATAAAGATGCATCAATTTTAAACGTTTCTGTAAGCAACTGCATTTCAAATTTCGAAATTATTAAAGAAAAATCGCATCGTAAAATAGCGGCTATTTCTCGTTTTGTAATATCTTGCTGAACAAGCAAATCAGTAGAAAATGGAATTTGTTTTTTTACAGCTAAAGCTCTTGTTTTTCGTAAAGAATGTAGATCTTCTGTGTCTAAAGTTCGAATGGCAGTCGGGCAGTTTTCTATAACTCGCCAACCAAATTGTTCTTCGGTTAAAAAACGATCAAACAGCACCACATCTGGATTCAATCTTTGAATAAACTCATCAAAAGTGCTAGAGTTTACGACAATGGTAACCTCTTCTATTCCTAAAGAAGTTAAATCAAATGCGTTTTCAGTTTTTTTTGCTGAAGAAGCAAACGTAATCTTGTAGTTGTAATTTTGAAGATTTTCAATTAATTGCAACATTCTTTTACCTGCTGCAGAAGAATTGGGTTCTACCCAAACAAAACCAATAATTAAAACCTGTTGTTGCAATTATTTTGCAGTTAGTTGTTGTTTGTATGCTTGCTGAACGTTTTTCCCCCAAGCCACTACAGCGTTAATTTGCTCTTCAGATAAATTAGCGTCAGCATGCGTCCAAGTATAAGAATCCAATGGCATTTCACCATGTTCTACCTCTTCATACAACTCGTCCATTTTATGTTCTTTCTTTTTTAAAGAATAACTACTCCATTTCGAGAAATTTAAGTGTTTTTTACCATCTTTTACATGATCTGCCAACCAATAATTTACTGGCGTAATTGAATTATACCAAGGATAAGTTGTGTTATTGCTATGACAATCGTAACAAGTAGTTTCTAAAATCTTTTTTACGTCTGCTGGCGGATTTGTTTCTGCTAAAAACACATTCAATTCACTTACATCTCCCTCATTTTTTTCTGGTGAAAAAAATTGTGCAATCACAAAAACAATTACTAAAACAACTAATATTTTTTTTACGATTTTCATTAGTACAACATTTTAAATTATTGGCAGTAAATCTACTAATTTCTAGTAGTTATTCTTTAATAAATAGCTATTTTTGTGTTAATTTGTTTTAAATTAAAAAGAATACTTAACGTATCGAAAAATAAACTCATGAAATACGATATTATTGTAATTGGTTCTGGTCCTGGAGGATATATCTCAGCAGTTAGAGCTTCACAATTAGGTAAAAAAGTAGCTTTAGTAGAAAAATATGCTACACTTGGTGGAACTTGTTTAAATGTAGGTTGTATTCCTTCTAAAGCATTACTAGATTCTTCTCATCATTATTATGATGCGGTTCATCATTTTGAAGAACATGGAATTTCTGTTGAAAAACCAAGTTTCGACTTTGGTAAAATGATAGAACGTAAAGCTAAAGTTGTAGAAACTACTACTGGAGGAATTAAATACTTAATGGACAAAAATAGTATTGATGTTTATGAGGGTTTAGGTTCTTTTGAAGATGCAACACATATAAAAGTTACTAAGAACGATGATTCTTCTGAAACTATAGAAGGAACCAATATTATTATTGCAACGGGTTCTAAACCATCTTCTTTACCTTTTATTACTATAGATAAAGAGCGAATTATTACATCTACAGAAGCATTAAAATTACCTGAAGTTCCAAAACATTTAATTGTTATTGGTGGTGGTGTAATTGGGTTAGAATTAGGTTCTGTATATGCACGTTTAGGAGCAAAAGTTTCTGTAATTGAATATGCGCCTAAAATTACCCCAACTATGGATGCTGATGTTTCTAAAGAACTACAAAAAGTATTAAAGAAACAAGGCATTAAGTTTTATGTAAGCCATGGTGTTACTGCTGTAGAACGTAATGGAGATGAAATTACTGTAAAGGCAAACAACAAAAAAGGCGAAGAAGTAGAGTTTAAAGGTGATTACTGTTTAGTTTCTGTTGGAAGAAAAGCTTATACCGAAGGGTTAGGTTTAGAAAAAATTGGAGTTGAAGTTAACGAACGTGGTCAAGTAGTTACTAACGATCATTTGCAAACAAACGTAGCTAATGTTTATGCTATTGGAGATGTTGTTAAAGGTGCCATGTTAGCGCATAAAGCGGAAGAAGAAGGTGTTGTAGTTGCAGAATATTTAGCTGGAGAAAAACCACACATAGATTACAACTTAGTTCCTGGAATAGTATATACTTGGCCAGAAGTTGCTGCTGTTGGTAAAACAGAACAAGAATTAAAAGACGCTAAAATCGAATACAAGTCCGGTAAATTTTCTATGCGCGCATTAGGAAGATCTCGCGCAAGTGGAGATATAGATGGTTTTATAAAAGTATTAGCAGACAAAAATACAGACGAAGTTTTAGGCGTGCACATGGTTGGTGCAAGAGTTGCAGATTTAATTATGGAAGCTGCCGTAGCTATGGAGTATAGAGCATCTGCTGAAGATTTAGCAAGAATTTGTCATGGTCACCCAACCTATTCAGAAGCAATGAAAGAAGCTGCAAAAGCAGCATGGGATGGTAAACCATTAAATGCTTAAAAATTTTTGGGTGCATAATTTCGATTTTAAATATCTAACCCAAAATATAACAATTAACAATTCCCTTTAGTAGTAAAATTCTAAAGGGAATTGTTGTTTTTTAAAGTTTCATATTAATGATTGTCCGCTTTATGTAATTATGATATCATTTGGCGTCATTCCGAATTTATTTCGGAATCTCATTAGATTGGTAAACAATGATTTAGATGAGAACCTGAATCGAGTTCAGGTTGACATTACTAGTTTATTACAAATTACTGATATTCAAATTCCTATTTTTACAAAATGAAAAAAAACTTTTTTCTTCTACTAATTTTTTCGATTTGTTTAAACAACTTTTCTCAAGAAGTTGAAAACCTAAAAACACAGCCCAATGCTTTTTTATCTAACTTTTACTTTAGTGTAAATTTTGGGGGAATTTTTTATCCGTTTTCAAACGATAATTTACCTGAAGGCTACGCAACAGATACTTTTAGTAGAAATTTTTTTTCAGGAAGACTCCTATTAGGATACGAAATAAAGAAAAACCTTGCCTTGCAATTTGGTACAATTAGGCCAGCTGCTTGGTTTCAATACGACAATGTAAATAATATAGGATACAAAAGAAGCGTTTGGATAAACGCATGGTCGTTATCTTTAAAACAAAGCATAAACATTAGCGAAAAGCTGTCTGCTTTTGCTGAGCTAGGAGCCGCAAACGTAACTAGGGTTGGTTTTGAAATAAATGATGAAACAATATATCCTGATGCTCATTTTGGAAGTATTTTGTATGGTTTCGGTTTGAATTACAAGTACAATGAAAAGTGGCGATTTTCATTAAACGGAACATTCATTCCAGAATCAAAAACCCACAATCAACCTTCTATTTCGCAAGTCTCTGCAGGATTCGAATATCACTTACAAAAGATTTCCAAAGAAAAAGCTATTGAAAATGCAAACAACGGATATTTTTTCCCAGAAAACATTTTACAATTAAGTTACGGAACAAGTGAACTTGGTTTTGGCGTAAATCGTTTTTTTGGAATGAGTTTGCATGTAGGTAATTTTGAAAGTTTTGGAATTCCCGTTTTTTGGGTTGGTGACGTAAAAGCAAAAAATACATATTCCATTACCTACCAAAGATTAGCCTTTAGAACAAGAAAAAATTTCTCTTTAGATTGGGGTGTAAGCGTTACCGCTTTTCAAACCGAATTAACTAGTAATCCTATTTTTGCGTTTTCTATTTTCCCAACATTACGTTTTTATCTTTTACGAAAAGAAAAATACGATATGTATGCCAACTATTCTGTAATTGGCCCTACATACTTAACTAAAGCCAATATAGACAACTTAAAATCTGGTCCTAGAATTACATTTCAAGATAAAATGGGTTTCGGTTTTTTCTTCGGAGAAAAACGAAAATATAATATCGAATTTCGCATTATGCACTATTCTAACGGAAATAACTTTACCGAAAATTCTGGAGTTGCAGTTCCGGTACAATTTACTTTAGGAAAGACATTTTAAATACGTTTACTACTCATTAAAGTATCGTATTTTTGCAACAACTTATGCAAAGAACTGTTTGTACTTTTTCTGTTGAAAATATTGCTGTTTTTAAACAACAATTACTACAATGGTCTCAACAATTTGAAACTATTCTCTGGTTAGATTCCAATGAATACAATCAACAATACACTAGTTTTAATTGCGCATTAGCTGTAGAAGAGTTTACTAGTATTAAAACTGATTTTCACAACGCTTTTGACAAATTGCAAGAATATCAATCTACTACAAAAGATTATATTTTTGGGTACATTGCTTATGATGTAAAAAATGACATAGAAAAATTAACTTCCAACAATTCTGATGGCTTGCATTTTTCGGATTTGTATTTTTTTCAGCCTCAAAAATTAGTTTTTGTAAAAGAAGAAACTATTGAGTTTCATTATCTACAAATGGTTGACGATGAAATAGAAAATGATTTTAATAGTATTTGTAACCTATTAGATTTTAACAATAAAAGAACTGCTTCAACCACAAGTAAAATAGCAATTACCCCAAAAATTACTAAAGAAAGTTACATTAAAAAAGTAAGTGATGTTTTAGCACATATTAAAAGAGGAGATATTTATGAAGCTAATTTTTGTCAAGAATTTTATGCCAAAAACAGCACAATAAATCCTTTTGAAACTTACAATCATTTAAACAAAATTTCTAAACCACCTTTTGCATCGTTCTTAAAAATTGAACATCAATACGCATTATGCGCTTCTCCAGAAAGGTATTTAAAAAAAGAGGGTAATACTATTATTTCTCAACCCATAAAAGGAACTGCTAAAAGACATCAGAATAGCAAAGATGATGAAAAGGTTGCTGAAAATTTATCTAAAAATACCAAAGAAATTGCCGAAAATATTATGATTGTGGATTTGGTAAGAAACGACTTATCTAAATCGGCAATAAAAGGCTCTGTAAAAGTAGAAGAATTGTGCAAAGTATATCCTTTTAAACAAGTGCACCAAATGATTTCTACGGTGGTTTCTCAAATTTCAGAAAACACCAATACAACTACTGTTTTAAAAGATACCTTCCCAATGGGAAGCATGACTGGCGCACCAAAAATAAAAGCCATGAAAATTATAGAACAGTTAGAAGAAACCAAACGAGGCTTATACTCTGGTGCTATCGGTTATTTTACTCCAGAAAACAATTTCGACTTTAATGTGGTAATAAGAAGTATTTTATACAACGAAGAAGAAAAATACATTTCTTATTCCGTAGGAAGTGCCATTACAGCAAAAGCAATTCCCGAAAAGGAGTATGAAGAATGCCTACTTAAAGCAGAAGCATTAAAATATGTACTTTTGAATACAGATTAGCGTAACAGATGCTTCAAAAATTCCAACAACATATTCAAAATGAATTTTCGTTTTTAAATGATAAAAAACTTTTAGTTGCCATTTCTGGCGGTATAGATTCTGTTGTTTTAACTCACTTATTGGTTCAGTTAAATTGTAACGTTTCTTTAGCACATTGCAATTTTAAACTAAGAAAAGAAGAGAGTGAAGCTGATGAACTTTTTGTAAAAAACCTAGCTAAAAGTCTAGATCTTCAAGTTTTTACAAAAGCTTTTAAAACCTCTGCAATTGCTACAGAACAAAAAAAATCCATTCAACTAACTGCAAGAGAATTACGATATGATTGGTTTCAAGAACTTATAGAAAACTACACTTTTAATTTTGTTTTAACGGCACATCATGCCGATGATAATTTAGAAACCTTTATTATTAATTTAACCAGAGGTACTGGTTTAGATGGTTTAACAGGAATTCCTAAACAAAATAAGAATATTGTTCGCCCTTTATTACCCTTTTCTAGAAAAGAAATTAAAGATTATGCTACTCAAAATAAACTAACTTGGAGAGAAGATAAAAGTAATGCTTCAACAAAGTATTTGCGAAATAAAATTAGACACAAAATAGCACCTGTCTTAAAAGAAATTAATCCTTCTTTGTTAAATTCGTTTTCATTTACTTTAAAAAATTTATCTGAAAGCAAACAAATTATTATAGATAAAATTGAAGATGTAAAGGAGGTGCTAGTCACAGAAAAAATAATCTCTAAAAAAAGGGTTTTAGTGATTGATGTACATAAAATCAATAATTTATCTAACCCAAAAGCATATCTCTATCAAATTTTAAACAACTATCATTTTACAGAATGGAATGATATTTTAGATTTGCTGAACGCACAATCTGGAAAACAAATTTTTTCTAAAACACATGTTTTATTAAAAGATAGAAATGAGTTGTTGCTTTACAAAAAAGAAGATTTCACAAACCAACAAACTGTTTTTTATATTGAAGAAAATCAATTTAAAACAACCACACCTATAGTTTTATCAATAGAAAAAGTAACAACTATATCGGCAACAGAAAAGGATACTATTTATGTTGATGAAAGTTTGCTTTCTTTTCCTTTACAAATAAGAAAATGGCAAACTGGAGATGTTTTTTATCCTTTAGGAATGCAAGGCAAAAAAAAGTTAAGCAAATATTTTAAAGATGAAAAAATGTCTTTATTAGAAAAAGAAAACACATGGTTGTTATGTACAAGTAAAAATGAAATTGTTTGGATTATTAATAAAAGGCAAGATCGAAGATTTATTTCACCTACTAATCAAACTAACTACTTAAAAATCAAGTACAATTAGGTGTTTTTATAAAAAAAGAAAAAGATTCTAATTGATTTACCTTTTACAAATTCGTAAAAAAAAGCAAAATTTCTATCGTTTTCGTATTTTTTAAATCTTTTATTTTTAAAATCATAGGTTTTATAATTTCCTATTTTGTAATTTTAAAGCTTAAATAAATTAATAATGCCAGCATTACCAAAATTGAGTCGTTTTAATGAAAACGTACTTTCTAAATATCAAATTTATAACAGTATTTTTAGCACTTTACCTTTTGATGGTGTTGATAATACGGGAGTCTTACTTCCTCTTTTTCATAAAGTTTGTGAAAAAGGATTTAAAATTGGTAAGAATCCATCGGAAATTGTAGAACGTTTTTTTCATAAATATCAAGACAATCCTTCTGAAACAGATAAAACCGATTTATTATTTCGTTTTATTCAATTTATAGAGCGCCAAGTTGTATTGTTTGATGCAATTGAAGATGCTGCTTTTCCTGTTGTAAATAATATGGATGGGATTGGAACTTTGCGAAATTCGAAAGAAAAAGCAGTTCAAAACGATAAGAAAAAACAACTACAAGAATATTTAAAAGATTTTAAAGTTCGTATTGTTTTAACAGCGCATCCAACACAATTTTACCCTGGTACAGTTTTAGGGATTATTAACGATTTGGATAAAGCGATTCAAGAAGACAATTTATTACATATTAGAAAATTGTTAGCTCAATTAGGTAAAACACCTTTTTATAAAAAAGAAAAACCATCTCCTTTTGACGAAGCAGTTAGTTTAATTTGGTATTTAGAACACGTATTTTATCATTCTATAAGTAACATTTACAATTACGTTCAACAAGATATTTACGATGGTAAATTTAACGATAACGAAATTGTAGATTTAGGTTTTTGGCCTGGTGGAGATAGAGATGGAAACCCTTTTGTAACTCCAGAAATTACATTAAACGTAGCGGAACGATTACGTCAAACTATTTTAAGGAATTATTATAGAGATGTTAGACGTTTAAAAAGACGTTTTACATTTGATGGTGTAGAAGAAATTTTAGTTCGTATTGAAAAACGCTTGTACAAACATGTGGTTAGAAGTTACGCAAAAGTAAACTTCTCTCAAAAAATATTATTAGAAGAATTAGAAGAAGTTAGGTCAATTATTAAAGAAAAGCATCAATCTTTATTTATTAATGAGTTGAATGACTTTATTAATAAGGTTCGCATTTTTGGATTTCACTTTGCAACATTAGATATTAGACAAGATAGTAGAGTGCATCACCAAGCATTTACACAAATTGTAAAAGATTTACACGCTATTGGAGATACTACTTTTCCAGAAAATTACAACGCTCTTTCTGAAGATGAACAAATAAAAGTTCTTTCTGTTGTAAAAGGAAGCATAGACCCAAAAACGTTAACAGACGATATGTCTATAAAAACAATTGAATCTATTTATGCATTAAAAGAAATTCAAAAAAGAAATGGCGAACGTGGTGCACACCGTTACATAATTAGTAACAATCAAACTGCATTAAATGTTATGGAAACTTTTGCCATGCTTAATTTATGTGGTTTCGATAACGAATTACCTGTAGATGTTATTCCTCTTTTTGAAACTGTAGAAGATTTAGAGAATGCAGAAAATGTAATGCGTCAATTGTATACCAATACAACTTATAGGTATCATCTTTCTAAAAGAAAAAACAAACAAACAATTATGCTTGGTTTTTCTGACGGAACAAAAGATGGTGGGTATTTAATGGCAAACTGGGGTATCTTTAAAGCAAAAGAATCGCTTACAAAAGTTTCTAGAGAGTTTGATATTGAAGTAATTTTCTTTGATGGACGTGGTGGACCACCAGCTCGTGGAGGAGGAAAAACACATCAGTTTTATGCTTCTTTAGGACCAACAATTGAAGATAAAGAGATTCAATTAACCATTCAGGGGCAAACAATTAGCTCTAATTTTGGGACGTTAAATTCGTCGCAATACAATTTAGAACAATTATTAAGTTCTGGTATTAAAAACGATATTTTTACAAAAAATCAGTTAAATGACCATCATAGAGAATTGATGAATGACTTGGCAGACACAAGTTACCAAGCTTATGTTGATTTTAAAAAGCATCCTAAATTTTTACCGTATTTAGAAAAAATGAGTACGTTAAAATATTATGCGAAAACAAATATTGGAAGCCGCCCAAGTAAACGTGGCACATCAGATAAATTAGATTTTTCTGCTTTAAGAGCCATACCTTTTGTAGGAAGTTGGAGTCAGTTAAAACAAAACGTTCCTGGATTTTTTGGTGTAGGTACTGCATTTAAAAAATATGAAGATGAAGGTAGATTTGATGAAATTATAGATTTTTACAACAACTCTGATTTCTTTAAAACGCTATTAGAAAATAGTATGATGAGTTTGACAAAATCTTTCTTTGATTTAACAGCTTACATGGCAGAAGATGAAGAATTTGGCGAATTTTGGAAATTAATTTATGCTGAGTATAAAACCACAAAGCGTTTATTACTAAAGCTTTCTGGTCATACAGAATTAATGGAAAATTTCCCTGTAGGAAAAGCGTCTATTGTAATTAGAGAAAATATTGTATTGCCTTTATTAACAATACAACAATATGCTTTACGTAAAATTCAAGAATTACAAAAATCTGGAAACAGTCCAGAAGAATTAGAAATTTATGAAAAAATGGTAATGCGTTCTTTATTTGGTAACATTAATGCCAGTAGGAATTCTGCTTAATAGATTCAACTATATTTACAAAGTGCAACCAGTCAAAAGGTTGCACTTTTTTTTATATCTTTATTCAAATTTAGAATTATGAAAAAACGTATCTCCTTTTTACTATTTATATTAATTGCTACAGTTTCTTTTTCTCAAATTAAAACACACAATAAGACGAAAAATCCTGTAAGTATTTATACAATAAACTATAAGAATTCATTTAAAAACAACTATTTTTTAATTCATAAAAGTCTAAATCTTAAAGCTTATCGATTTGCCACACTTTCTTTTCAAGATATTGATAGAGGTATATTAACTGCTTCTAATTTATTTTCTAATCGTTCTTTAGCATTTATAGAAGATGATATAAAAAATTATAGAGACCAACATTTATTAAAAGGCTTTTTATTAAAAAATGATCCTACAAGATGGTCTATTTGTAATTTTATTCCTCAAAATCGTTTCGATTAACATTCTAATTAGCTAGTACTTTATAGTTGCATTATTTTCTTTTCTATTTTTTATTTACATTTATGGCAAAAGAAAAAAAATGCTAGTTAAAGTCTTTGGATCTGCCGTTTTTGGTATAGATGCTACTACAATAACTGTAGAGGTTAATATTGATAAAGGTATTGGGTATCACTTGGTAGGTCTTCCCGATAAAGCAGTTAGTGAAAGTTCGTTTCGAATTTCTGCTGCTTTAAATAATAATTCCTATAAACTTCCTGGAAAGAAAATCATCATAAATATGGCACCTGCTGATATTAGAAAAGAAGGTGCTGCTTACGATTTACCAATAGCTGTAGGAATTTTAGCTGCCTCTAATCAAATTAAATATCAAAACATAGAAGATTATGTAATTATGGGAGAGCTTTCTTTAGACGGGAGTTTACAACCTATTAAAGGAGCTTTACCAATTGCCATAAAAGCGAGAGAAGAAGGCTTTAAACACTTAATTCTTCCTGAAGAAAATGCAAAAGAAGCCGCTATTGTAGATAACCTAAATGTGCTTGGAGCAACAAGTATTTTAGATGTTATCAATCATTTTGAAGAGAACAAAACAATTGTCCCTACAATTGTAGATACCAGAGCAGAATTTTACAAAAATGTAGATTTTCCTGAATTCGATTTTTCTGATGTAAAAGGGCAAGAATCTATCAAACGTTGTATGGAAATTGCTGCTGCTGGAGGTCATAATATCATTTTGATTGGCCCGCCAGGTTCTGGTAAAACTATGCTAGCAAAACGATTGCCCTCTATTTTACCTCCAATGTCTTTACACGAAGCTTTAGAAACTACTAAAATTCATTCTGTTGTAGGTAAGACTAAAAGCGAAGGGTTGATGTATCAGCGTCCCTTTCGATCTCCCCATCACACCATAAGTAACATTGCTTTAATTGGTGGCGGAAATAATTTGCCACAACCCGGAGAAATTTCATTATCTCATAACGGTGTCTTATTTTTAGATGAACTACCCGAATTTCAACGTAGCGTTTTAGAAGTAATGCGACAGCCTTTAGAAGATAGAGAAGTAACCATTTCTCGAGCTAAATTTACAGTAACCTATCCAAGTAGTTTTATGTTAGTGGCTAGTATGAATCCTAGTCCTTCTGGATTTTTTAACGATCCAAATTCTCCAATGACCTCTACTCCAC
Organism: uncultured Polaribacter sp.; assembly: GCA_964410075.1. Taxonomy (GTDB): domain Bacteria; phylum Bacteroidota; class Bacteroidia; order Flavobacteriales; family Flavobacteriaceae; genus Polaribacter. Next base: position 1,726 of record CAYPHE010000010.1, on the reverse strand, counting down.
AAGAAATGCAACGGTATTTAAGTAAAATTTCTGGTCCTTTGTTAGATAGAATAGATATTCATATAGAAGTAACTCCAGTACCGTTTTCAAAATTATCAGATGAAGATAAAGGAGAGCCTAGTGTAGCAATTAGAGAACGCGTTACTAAAGCTAGAGAAATACAATCCAACCGTTTTAAGAAAATAGAAAATATTCATTACAATGCACAAATGAATGTAAAACAGATTCGCACATTTTGTAAATTGTCTGAAGAAAGTAAAAACTTATTAAAAAATGCTATGGAAAAACTCAATCTTTCGGCAAGAGCTTACGATCGAATTTTAAAAGTGGCTCGAACTATTGCAGATTTAGCAAATTCAACAGAAATTTTACCAGATCACATTGCAGAAGCAATACAATATAGAAGTTTAGATAGAGAAGGTTGGTTGGGGTAATTTTTTATATTTGTTGCTTATGAAAAAAAACTCATTAAATTTACTTTTTCTACTTTTATCTTTCTCTTTATATTCACAAATAAAACTATCTCACAATGTGGGTAATACACCAATAAAAACTGATTGGGTGAATTGTGAAACTGAACAATATTGGGCAAGAGTTTTCGATTTAGAAGATTTTGGAATAACAGAAAATGATCAATTTTTAATTAAGTCAGGTGAAGTGGCAATAAGTAATGCTAAGGCAGGTTCTGGTATAGAAATTTCTATATCAATAATTGATGAAAACTTTCCTAATTCAAAAATCACTGGAATAAACGGAGGTTATCGAACAACTCCAGAAATAGGAGATACTCCCGAAATTTTATCTTTTGAGTTTGGAAATCCAGTTGTAATTCCTACAGGTGTAAAAAAGATACTTGTTACAGTAGAACAAAACAATATTTTACATGTTGATGAAACACCCTTTCAAATTGCTGGTACAGAAGAAGATAATGATATCTCTTGGTTCAGTGGATGCAGAAAATATTATTCATTTGTTAAAACTGAAGACTTAGAAAACCCTAAACCAAATGCTAATTTTTTTATTAATGTTACTGGTGAGAAGCTAAATAAAATAAATAAAGATGACAGTGTTAACTTATCTCATAATAGCGGTGATAATGTAACAAAAACTAAAATGTTCTCTTGTAACTCAAGCTATCAATATTGGGCAAGAAAATTTATTTTGGAAGATTTTGGTATATCTGAAAATGAAGAGTTAATTATTAATAAAGGCTTTGTAAGTTTATTTGCAGCTGGTTGGCAATCATCTGTTCAATTCAATATATATAAAATAGATCAAAATTTTCCTTCATCATTTAAACAATCTGATTTAATTGGGAGTAGTCAGTCTATTGAGATCCCAGTTTTTTCCTACACAGATGATACTGCTAAAATATTTATGGTTGATTTCCAAAGCCCTATAACTATTCCTGCTAATGTAGAAATGATTCTAGTAGAGGTACATAAAGGTATTGTATATGGCAGTGCTTCTGCATTCATAGCTGGGACATCTGAGGATAATGATGATGCATGGTATAGAGGTTGTCTTGGAGATCCTTCTGGAGCATATAATACAACTGATAATTTGGCAGCTAAAGGAATTCAATATTGGGAAAAAGGTTTTAATTATTACATTACAGTAAGTGGTGAAGCAAAAACAATATTCCCTTTTGAAATAACAAATGATAACAACTGTTCAAATTTTTCAAATAATCTAAGCTTAACCAATCAATCAGAAATAAAATCTG
>CAYPHE010000009.1:0-25500 GCA_964410075.1 uncultured Polaribacter sp. | reverse complement strand
ACAAACCACTTAGATATTGAATCGATTATTTGGTTAGAAAATTTCTTGAAGAATTATGCAGGAGCAATTGCGCTTGTTTCTCACGATAAAATGTTTTTAGATAATGTAACAAATAGAACTATAGAAATTTCTTTAGGACAGATTTACGATTATAAAAAACCATATTCTCAGTTTTTGGAGTTACGTGCAGAGATTAAAGAAAAACAATTACAAGCACAAAAAAATCAAGAAAAGGAAATACAACAAACTCAAAAGCTAATTGAAAAGTTTAGAGCCAAAGCCAATAAAGCTTCTATGGCACAATCGCTTATTAAAAAATTAGATAAAGTAGAGCGTATAGAAGTAGATCAAGATGATAATGCAGTAATGAACGTTCGTTTTGCCATTTCTAAAGAACCAGGAAAAATTATTGTTGAAGCAGAGAATCTTTCTAAAAATTACGGAGAAAAACAAGTACTGCAAAACGTAGATTTATTAATTGAACGCAACAGTAAGATTGCTTTTGTTGGTCAGAATGGTCAAGGAAAATCAACTTTAGCAAAAATGATGGTTGGAGAAATTCCTTTTGAAGGGCATTTAAAGTTAGGGCATAATGTGCAAGTTGGGTATTTTGCTCAAAATCAGTCAGAATATTTACCACCCGAAAAAACGGTGTTAGAAATTATGGAAGATGCAGCAACAGACACTAACCGAATGAGAGTTAGAGATATGTTAGGTGCCTTTTTATTTGGTGGAGATGCGGTTGATAAAAAAGCAAAAGTATTATCTGGAGGAGAACGAAATCGTTTGGCACTATGTAAGTTGCTATTACAGCCTTTTAATGTGCTTATTATGGATGAGCCAACAAACCATTTAGATATTGCTTCAAAAAACGTATTAAAAGAAGCCTTAAAACAATTTAATGGAACGTTAATAATTGTTTCTCACGATCGTGAATTCTTACAAGGATTAACAACAACTGTGTATGGTTTTAAAGATCGAGAAATTAAAGAGTATTTAGGAGATATCGATTATTTCTTAGAACAACACAAAATGGAAAGTTTGCGAGATGCAGAAAAGAAAACTGTTGTTGTAGAAAGTAAGTCTTCAGCTAAAAAGGAAGCTTACCAGCTTTCTAAAGAACAAGAAAAAGAGTTGAAAAAACTAAATAATAGGTTGTCTAAAATAGAAACAGAAATTGCTGCTTTAGAAGCAGAAATTGAGAAAATTGATTTAGAATTAGCTCAAAATTACGATGAAGTTTCTGCTAAACCAGATTTTTTTAAAAATTACAAAGCTAAAAAAGCAAAAATAGATGTATTGATGGAAGAATGGGAAATCGTAGAAGGAAAAGTAGCTAGTTTTTAAGAAAACGAATTTAAGTTGCATTATTTACCTCTATCCAGTAACCATCAGGATCTTGGAAATATACCTGTAAGATACCATCATTTCTAATATAATCTTTCTTTTTAGAGCCAATCCAATCTTCATAATCGATATTAAGACGTTTTAAGTTTTCGATAAATGAATTAAAATGAGGAGTAGTTAGTGCCAAATGCACTGCTTTGTTTGTTATTACTTCAAAATCTCTTGGAATCAAATGAAATTGTCTACCATCATTAAACTGTAGCCATCTTGTTTTTGAATTTGAAGCTGTGTTTTTAATTTCTTTTAATTGCAATACTTTTTTGTAGAAAACTACAGACTGTTCAACATTAGAAACAGAAATAGCAATGTGGTTGATTGTAAATTCCAAAATTTTAAATTTAAGTATTCAAATATCAAGATAAATTTAAGAATTAGGAAACGTTTTCATTTTATCATTTATTTTTGTCGTAATGTTAGGTACTCCAACTTTTTTTCAGCAAAAAATAATCACTAAAAACCAAAAAGTTCAACTTTTAACTTTAAAAGAGAAAGAAGTAACATTATTCATTAAAAGAGAAGATGAAATTCACCCTGATATTTCTGGGAATAAGTTTAGAAAGTTAAAATACAACATTAAAGAAGCTAAACAGCAGCAACAAAAAAAGGTGTTGACTTTTGGAGGAGCGTTTTCCAATCATATTTTAGCTACTGCGGTTGCAGCGAAATTAAATGGTTTTAAATCTATTGGAATTATTAGGGGGGAAGAATTGGCAGATGATGTACAACAGACCTTACAAAATAATTCTACTTTACAAAAAGCACATAAAAACGGAATGCAATTTTATTTTGTTTCTAGGGAACAATATCGGGAAAAAGAGAGTCCTGATTTTATGAATAACTTAAAAGAAAAATTTGGTAACTTTTATACAATTCCCGAAGGAGGAACAAACGATTTAGCCATACAAGGATGCGAAGAAATACTTTGTAAAGAAGATGAATGCTTTGATGTAGTTTGCTGCGCCGTTGGAACAGGAGGAACAATTTCAGGGTTAATTAATGCTTCAAAAGAACATCAAAAAGTAATTGGTTTTCCTGCATTAAAAGGCGATTTTTTAAAAACTGAAGTTCAAAAATACACTGCTAAGAAAAATTGGTTATTAAATACCAATTATCATTTTGGAGGTTATGCTAAATACACTCCAGAGTTTATAACTTTCTTAAATAATTTCTCAGCAGACACAAAAATTTTGTTAGACCCAATTTATACTGGAAAGCTAATTTTTGGTATTTTAGATTTAGTTAAACAAGATTATTTCGCCAAAGGCACAAAAATACTAGCCATTCATACAGGCGGAATACAAGGAATAGAAGGTTTTAATAAAAGGTTGAAACAAAAGAATAAACAATTAATTAATCTCTTGTAAAGAGCTACTTTTTTAATATAAGTTTTTGAATTTATAGCTCAACAAAGCAAAAAACAATATGAAAATAAAACACATCCTTTTTTTATGTATAGCAATTTTTTTAATAGGTTGTGGAGGAAAGAGAACTGTAGTTCAAAAAAATGAGAAAAAACCAATTATTGTAGAACCTATTCCTATAGAATTACCTTCTGTAGCAGAAAAAAGTCATGTAAAAAAGTTAGCCAGAAAAAACGCAAATCTTAATAAACATACTTTGGTTTACATAGAAAAATATGCTTCAATTGCGGTAAAAGAAATGCATGCTTATAAAATTCCTGCAAGTATAACCTTAGCACAGGGGATTTTAGAATCGGGAAGAGGTAGAAGTGAGTTGGCCTTAAAATCCAATAATCATTTTGGTATAAAATGCCATACAGGTTGGCTTGGCGAAAGGGTTTATCATGATGACGATGCAAAAGGCGAATGCTTTCGAAAATACTTGTATCCAGAAACTTCTTATGAAGACCATTCTAAGTTTTTAACGGAAAGAAGACGTTATGCTTTTTTATTTAATTACAAAAAAGACGATTATAAAAAGTGGGCTTACGGTTTAAAAAAAGCCGGATACGCAACTGATAAAAAATATCCTGTAAAATTGATTAAAATTATTAAAGATTACGAATTGTATGTTTTTGATAAGATAAAAGAAAGTGGGTACGATAAAAAAATTAGAGAGCTTAATAAAGATCGAAAAGTAAAACAAAAAAGAGTTAAAGAAATTGTTTACAAAGTAAAAAAAGGAGATACTTTGTATTCTATTAGCAGAAAATACGGAGTAGCTGTAGAAGATATTAAAAAGGCAAATAATTTAACCGATAACGTAATTGCTATCGGTCAAAAATTAGTTGTTAAAATGTAATGTTTACTCAATCTCAAATTTTACAAAAACCGAAGCACTCAGTTTTATTTTTTCAAATTGAACAACTTTTTGTTCGGCAATATCAGCATTTTCTAAAGAAGCCATTCCTCTAATTTTTAAAGAATTCATATTTGCTAACCTAGGTTGATAAATGTTAATGTTATTTTCTCTTACATAAAAAGGCTTTCCAACTTTTGCGTCTATTGCCCCCAATAGATATGTAGCTTTTGCTTTGGCTGCTTTTATAGCTGCAACTCTATTCTCTTTTTGCAATTCTTTAATTTTAGAGTGAGTTGCTTTGGTAATGTTTACGTTGTTTATTTTTAACTTTTTAAAACGCTCAAAAAGTAACTTCATTTTAGCAGCATTAGTTACTTTTAAATTGTATTTAGCTACTGATAGCACTTCTTCTTTCCACCAACCAGTTTTAGCAAGAACGGCATTAATATCTCCAATAAATAAATTTTCTTGCGGAATTCCAATAGACTTTAGTTCCTGTTTCAATTCGTTTTCTAAAAAATCTAAGGTTAATTTTTTTCCTTTTTCGACACGTTCTTTCAATTGAATATCTATATAAATTTCATCAGGAACTATTTCTTTTTCTGCTATACCTGTAACTTCTATAAAAGCAGTTTCTTTTTCTTGAGAAATTAGTACGCTAGTACAACTAAAAAGCATTAGAAATATGATAATTGTTTTTTTCATAATAGGTTTTGTTTTGAAGTGATATTATATTCTTGTAGTAGTTAAAAATAAAGTTAAGGTATTACCAAGTATAATTTTTAAGTTTTGCTTGTCTTTTTATTGCTTTTATCATTACACTATTCAACTCATCTTTGTTAGTACTCTGTTTTTGTTTGTTGGTAATAAAATTGTTTCTTTTTTTATGTAAAGTTTTAATTTTTTCTTGAATTTCACTTCTTTTTTTTGCTTGTAAATTTACATACGTTTTCAGTTCAGTTTCAGATTTATTTTGAAGCTCTTTTGGCAATTGTTTCTTTTCAATTTTTGTAAAATCGATTACTTTCTTTTTATTAGCATCTACCAGATCCCAATTAGAATTATCATACAAACGAGAACTTTTGCTTACCGCTCTTTTTACAACTACTTCTTCATTTAAGGTGGCAGCGTTATCGTCTTGCTTTTTTTGGGAAACGAAACTAGAATAACCTTGGACTCCATAATAAATATAAGTATCATTTAATTTTTTATTTAAAATGATAATTTCATCGTCATAAGGAGTAACAATATGTACTAATTTTTTATCACTATTTATGGTCAAGTAATCACCATTACCTAAATCAGCACCGTCTTTCCACATACCAGAAACACCATTGCTATAATTTCCACAAAAGATAGTATTTACAACAATTCCTTTTTCTTTTGCATCTGCAATAGCATCCTTGTAATTAATTTTTCCTTGTGTAAAAGGTTCGTTTCCAGCAATAAAAAGTAATTGTAAATCTTTGGTGTTTTTACTCCAAGATAATTCTTGTATAGAAGATAAAATTACCTGTCCACAAAACTCATTGCCACCATTTGTTGTAAGCGAAAATAGTTTTTCTGAAATCTTATCTAAGTCGCTACTAAACTGTAAAACCTGTCTTATATAGCCTTCTCTTGCAGGTAAATTAGAATTACCATATTCATACAAAGCAATTTCTAAATTAGGTTGAAGAGTACCACATTTTGCATAAGAAAGCTCATTTACAATTTCCCATAATTGTGTTTTTGCTTGGTTGATAAGCCCATCCATACTATTGCTTGTATCTAGTAGTAACGCTACTTTTATGGTTTGTTTTTTTGAGTTTGTTTTTAGAGGTGTTTCTTTGGCAAAAGTTATAGAGTAGCTAATTAGCAATGCAAATGACAATGTTTTTAGAATAAATGTTTTCATAATCTGTTTTTTTAATGTTTCATGTAAAATGTTTTGATACTATTCAATATTAGTGCCACCTTTTTTAAGAAAAAAGCCATAATTAGTAAACCTATCTTTTGATTGAGTAAAAAATCTTAGACATTTAGTGAATGCTACTTTTTTAATTCAAATAGCCGAATTGTAACAAGGTTGTAGATTTTTTGAAATACTTTTTTTATGTATGTTTACATAGATAAATGGTAAAATGAATAAAAAAGCTTTCTTTTTTCTTGTTTTTGTATGCTTAAACTTTTTTGCGATGTGGTCTCAAAATGAGATCATTCAAGAGAGGGGTGTTTCGTTTATTGTAGAAATTACTATTGTTGATGAAAAGGAAAAAAGGATAACCCATAATGTAGTGTTTTCAGTTAATGGAAACACCTACAATACAGTCAGCTCTTCTGGAATTTATAGAATACCAGCCAAAGTTGGAGATCAGATAAGAGTTTCTCATCCAGATTTTGATACCGTTTATTACACGCTGTTATCTAATGAAGAAATAAAAATTATAGTAAAGGGCTATGAGTATGAGCAAAAAAATAGCTCAGTTAAATTTTCTAAATCTAAATTATTACCTGAAGATGTCTTTTTTCAAAATTTAGATTCGGTTCGTTTTTACAAAACAAAAGATATAGAAAGAAGTATCTTTTTTATTGAAAAAATTATCGAAAATAATGAAAGTAAAAAGAGAAATGCGGTTACCTATAAATTATTGGGAGATGTATATTTTTATTGGAAACAGTTTGATTTAGCAGCTTACAATTATAAGCTGTCTTATCAAATAAAAGAAGAAAAAGACACTAAAATAGCACTAGCTGAAGCACAATTTTTATCAGAAAAATTTAAGGACAGTAAAGAAACATACAGACAATTACTAAAGGAAAGACTTAGTAAATTTGAAAAAGTTCAAGTATACGAGGGTTTAGGAAACGTGTATTTCGAAGAACAACTATTAGATAGCTCAAAGAACAATTATGAAAAGGGTTTGCAAATTGCCAAAGAAAACGATTTTATTTTAAAAGTAATCGACTTAAACTCTAAACTGGCCGATGTTTACGCAAGTCTAGGGAATTTAGATAAAGCAGAAAAACTATTTAAAAATTCTATAACTCTCGCAAAAAATAAAAAACCAGAACGTATTTTAACAGAAGAAGAAAAATTAGCTAATTTTTATGACGACAACAATCGTTTTGACGATGAAATTCAACTTAGAAAACAAAGTCTAGAAAAGATAAATCTTAAAGTAGATTCTGTAACGAATAATGCTACTAATTCAAATAAAGTTACCTCTCAAAGGATCAATTATAAAATTGGTAATGCTTATATACTTAAAGAAGATTTTAAAAATGCCGTACCTTATTTAGAACAGAGTATTAAAGATGCTGATGGAAAAGAAGATATTGTAGTAGAAAAAAATGCAACAAGAAAAATTTCAGAAGCTTTTGCAAGTCTTGGAGAGTACGATAAAGCTTTAGAAAGTTACCAAGATTATGTAAAATTGGTGGATAAAGCCTACATAAAAAAAGAGCAAGAAATAGAACAGGTTAAACGTTTTTCTAGAAAAATAGCTGAAAACCAAAACAGAATTATAAGTTTAGAAAAAGATAAAGAATTAGCAGAAAGTAGAATTAATTTGGCATATATAGACCAAAGATTATCAGAAGAGAGTAACCAAAGACAGCGTATTATTATTTATTCGCTTTTTGGAGGAGTTGTATTACTCTGTTTGTTAGCACTCTTTATGTCTAGAAATATAAAACAACAGAAGTTTGCCAATAATTTGTTAGCATTAAAATCAATGCGTTCTCAAATGAATCCTCATTTTATTTTTAATGCGCTTAATTCTGTAAACAGTTTTATTTCGGTAAATGACGAAAGAAATGCAAACCGATACTTGTCTGAATTTTCTGCATTAATGAGGGCTGTTTTAGAAAACTCAGACGAAGATTTTATTCCGCTAACTAAAGAAATTGAATTGTTAGATCTGTACGTAAAATTAGAACACAATCGTTTTAAAAATAAATTCGATTACACTATTTCTGTAGACGAAAATATAGATTTAGATCAATTTTCTATTCCGCCAATGTTACTTCAGCCTTATATAGAAAATGCTATTTGGCATGGTTTACGTTATAAAGAAGAGAAAGGAACTTTAACAATAGCAATCAACCAAAAAGATAACGAAACTGTTTCAATCGAAATTACAGATGATGGTATTGGAAGAAAAAGATCTCAGGAATTAAAAACAAAAAATCAATTAAAACAAAAATCTAAAGGAATGAGCACCATAAAAAATAGGGTTGCCATTTTAAACGATATGTATAAAGAAAGGGTTGCTGTAAACGTTACAAATGTTTTTAAAAACAACCAAGGAACTAAAGTAATATTGTTATTGAAAAAAGAATAAATATGAAACTAAAAGCCATTATTGTAGAAGACGAAGAAATTAGTAGAGATATTTTAAAAAATTATCTAACTAAATACTGTCCAAACGTTCAGTTATTGGGAGAAGCAAGTAATATTAAAGAAGGCTACCAACTTATAGAGAAAAACAAATTAGATTTGGTTTTTTTAGATGTAGAAATGCCATTTGGTAATGCGTTTGATTTGCTAGAAAAAGTAAAAAATAAAAGTTTTGAAACCATTTTTGTAACCGCTTATGATCATTATGCTATAGAGGCATTAAACAGTCACGCCAGCTATTATTTATTAAAACCAATTTCTATAGACGAACTTATAAAAGCTGTAAATATTGTCACAGAAATTAAAGAGAAAGAAGATCAATTGCAACATCAAATTCTTACTCCAAAAATACATAGTGCTAAAGGTAAAATTACTATTCCTTTACAAAATGGTTTCGAAGTGTTAGATGTAGATGATATTATTTTTTGTAAAGCAGATAATAATTATACAGAAATTCATCTTAAAAATTCTAAAAAACTGGTTAGTAAAACCCTTAAGTATTTTGAAAATGCTTTAAAAGAACATACATTTTCTAGAATTCATAAATCGTATTTGGTAAATGTTAATGCAATAAAGCAATATAAAAAAGGAAAAGGAGGTAGTGTTTTGCTTTCTAATGGAAAGGAAATCTTAGTTTCAGCATCACAAAAAAGTAACTTATTGTCATATTTTAAGTAGTTTATCTAAGTTGAAAGGTACAAAGTAGAAAGTACAAAGTTTAAAAAAGCACTATATTTAACTTTTAATTTATAACCCAAAAATTTCTACTATATGCCAATTATAAAACCCGTAAAAAACAAACATCCACAAATTTCAGAAGACTGTTATATTGCCGAAAATGCTACTGTTGTTGGTGATGTTACTATGGGGAAGCAAGGTAGTATTTGGTTTAATGCGGTAATTCGTGGAGATGTTCATTATATAAAAATGGGCAATAAAGTTAACGTACAAGACGGGGCTGTAATTCATGCAACCTATCAAAAATCGCCCACAACTATTGGTAATAATGTTTCCATTGGGCATAATGCTATTGTACATGGTTGCACAATTCACGATAACGTTTTGGTAGGTATGGGTAGCATTATTATGGACGACTGTATTGTCGAATCCAATTCCATCATTGCAGCAGGAGCAGTTTTGGCAAAAAACACCCATGTTAAAAGCGGAAGCATTTACGCAGGCATTCCAGCTAAGAAAATCAAAGATATTTCGCAAGAATTGATTTCAGGAGAAATACATAGAATTGCCGATAACTATGTAAAGTACGCAAGTTGGTTCGAGGAGGAATAAAGTTTTTAGGGCATTCCTTTCAGACCGGGCTTTCAGCTATATCTTTTGCTCATTCCTGAATGAATTACATTGAATAGCCTGTCTTGAGCTTTGCCGAAAGGCTTCAATCCCTAATGCAATCTGTTTAGCAACTTTCAGCAAAACTCTAACTTTCAAACAAATCTAGTTATCCAGTAATCTAATAATCTAAACATTTATAATTCAAATGTCTAACAACAAACCTTTTCAATTCAAAGAATTTTCCGTTCATCAAGATAAAACAGCCATGAAAATAGGAACAGACGGAGTCTTACTAGGCGCTTGGTGCCCATTAGAAAACGAACCAGAAAGTATTTTAGATATTGGAACAGGAACAGGAATTATTGGTTTAATGTTAGCCCAACGTTCAGACGCTTTTACAATAGATGCTGTAGAAATAGATGAAAACGCCTACGAGCAAGCCGTAGAAAATTTTGAAGCTTCCGATTGGGGAGATAGGCTGTATTGTTATCATGCTACTTTTCAAGAATTTGCAACAGAAATTAATGAAGAAGAAGAAACTTATGATTTGATTGTTTCTAATCCACCATTTTACACAGACGAATTTAAAACAGAAAACGAAAGTAGAAACAATGCACGTTTCGAAACATTTTTGCCTTTTGAAGAACTCCTAAAAAGTGTTGTAAAAATTCTAAGTAAAAACGGAATTTTTACGTTAATTCTTCCTTTTAAAGAAGAAGAAAACTTTATAACGTTAGCAGAGAAAAATAAATTGTTTCCAAAAAGAATTTGCCATGTCCAAGGCAATGCAACTTCACCAATAAAAAGAAGTTTATTAGCATTTTCTTTTCAAAAAGACACCATTGTAAAAGAGCAATTAATTATAGAAAAAGAACGTCATGTATATACTAAAGATTACATACATTTAACCAAAGATTTCTACTTAAAAATGTAATTATGAAAACAAACCTAATTATTGCGTCAATTTTAGGGCTATTAGCTGTAGTGTTTGGTGCTTTTGGTGCACATGCATTAAAAGAAATTTTAACAGCTAGCGAATTAGCAAGTTACGAAACCGCAGTTCGTTATCAGTTTTACCATGTTTTTGCTGTGCTTTTTGTAAATAATTATTCATCTTTTTCAGCAAAACAAAAAAACAACCTAAGCCTATTGTTTTTTATTGGCATTTTGTTGTTCTCTGGTTCAATTTATACAATTCAATTAACATCAATAACAGCAAAACAAATTTGGTTTGTAACACCTTTAGGAGGTTTGTTTTTAATTGCAGGTTGGTTTTTATTGATCGTATATTTTCTAAAAAACAATGCTAAAAAAACTATTTAAAAATATAGGTCCAGGTACTTTAGTTGCAGCTGCATTTATAGGGCCAGGTACAGTTACTTTATGTACACTGGCAGGTGTTAACTTTGGGTTTCATTTACTTTGGGCAATGTTGCTTTCTATAATAGCTACTATTTTTTTACAAGAAATGGTAGCAAGGTTGGGTATCGTTTCTCAAAAAGGATTGTCAGAAATTCTTACACAAGAAATCTCAAATCCTTTTTTTAAAAACGTTACAATAACTTTAATTTTTTCTGCCATAGTTATTGGAAATGCCTCTTATGAAGCTGGTAATATTGGAGGGGGAATTTTAGGCTTAGAAACACTTTTTGGAGAATTTGCATTTTCTATAGGTAACGTTTCTGTAAATGGAATGAGTTACGTAATTGGAGGTGTTGCTTTTCTATTATTGTATATTGGTAGCTATAAGTTTTTAGAAAAAGTTTTGGTTGGTTTGGTAATTATAATGAGCTTATCTTTTGTTGTTACTGCAATTATTACCAAACCTAATCTTATTGAAATTTTTAGGGGAATGTTGATTCCTTCTTACCCTAAAGGTAGTTTGTTAACCATTTTGGGGCTAATTGGTACAACCATTGTGCCTTACAATTTATTTTTACATGCCTCATTAGCTAAAGAAAAATGGCAAGACAAAACTGCCATTGCATTTGCAAGAAAAGATACCATTATAGCTGTGGTTTTAGGAGGTTTGGTTTCAATGGCAATTATGATTTCTGCAACAGCAATTCAAAATACAAAAATTACAAATGCAGTAGATTTAGCAGTGGGTTTAACACCGTTGTTTGGTAGTTTTTCAAAATACTTTTTATCAGTTGGTTTATTTTCAGCAGGAATAACATCTGCAATTACAGCACCATTGGCCGCTGCTTATGTTGCAAAAGGTTGTTTTGGTTGGAATGCCAATTTAAAATCGAAGAAATTTCGCTCGGTTTGGATGAGCATTCTTGCTACTGGCGTTTTACTATCGTCTTTTAGTTTAAAACCTATTTTAATTATACAATTTGCACAAATTGCTAACGGGATTTTATTGCCTATAATTGTTGTATTGGTATTGTGGATTATGAATAAAAAAACGGTTTTAGGAAATTTTACAAATAATAAAGTTCAAAATAGTTTTGGTTTTTTAATTTTGATTGGAGCAGTTTTTTTAGGCTGTAAAGGAATTTTAAAAGTATTTAGTTTATTATGATTACCGTTGATTTTAATTGCGATGTAGGAGAAGGAATGCTTCATGAAGCAGACTTGTTTCCGTTCATTTCATCTTGTAATATTGCTTGCGGAGGTCATTTTGGAGATGCTAAAACTATAGATAAGTCTATAGCACTAGCTATAAAAAATCAAGTAAAAATTGGGGCACATCCTTCTTTTCCTGATAAAGAAAATTTTGGTAGAAAATTACTAAACATTTCTAAAGAAGAATTAAAGGGAAGTCTGAAGCAACAACTTAGTTTGTTTTTAGATCGACTTTTAAAAGTGAATCAAAAATTACATCACATAAAACCACATGGGGCCTTGTATAATGCCGTAGCTGTTGATAAAGAATTGGCTAACATTTTTTTTGAAAGTATTCAAGATTTTTTAGGAGATAGTTGTTTGTATGTACCTTTTCAATCTCAAATAGAAAAGGTTGCTTTAGAAAACAATATCAACATAAAATACGAGGCGTTTGCAGACAGAAATTATACAGCCAAAGGAACTTTAGTAAAAAGAATTGCTGAAAATGCAATAATTCATCAACCTGAAGAAGTTTTAGAACATGTTTTGTTTATGATACACCATAAACAGGTAAAAACAATCGATAAAACATTATTTTCAATACAAGCAGATACGTTTTGTATTCATGGAGATCATAAAAATGCCTTACCAATTTTACAATATTTACATAAACATTTAATAACTAAAGAAATTGCAATCGACTAAGCCATTAGTATATAAACCGTTTGGTAATAAGGCTGTTTTAATAGAGTGGCAAGCAAGTATTGATGCAATAATTTTAGCCGATATTATCAATTTTAAAAAGAAAATTAGTAGTGAATTTTATGGAAAACTACAGGATACTATTGTTGGTTACCATTCATTAACTTTAGTTTTTAAAAAAGAAATTGAAGACTTTTTAGTAATAGAAAATGCACTTCAAACAATTTATAAAAAAACAATTTCAACAAAACAAGAACAAGGTTTTGTTTGGGAAATTCCTGTTTGTTATGATATCTCATTTGGAATCGATTTAGAGGAAATTTCTCAAAAATTAAATGTACCTGTAGCAACAATTATTGCTTTACATAGTAAACCTCTGTACACTGTTTTTTTTATCGGGTTTTTACCTGGCTTTTTATATTTAGGAGGTTTAGATGAACAACTTTTTTTTGACAGAAAACCAAATCCTAGACTACATGTAGAAAAAGGAACAGTTGCCATAGGAGGTAAACAAACAGGAATTTATCCTATGCAGAGTTCCGGTGGTTGGAATTGTATTGGAAAAACACCCATACCCTTTTTTGACGTTAACAAATCAAACCCTTGTTTTGCAAAATCAGGTGATAAAATTAAATTCATTTCAATTTCTAAAACTGAATTTGAAATAATCTCAAAAAAGATAAAAGAGGGTAGTTATAAAATTTCTAAATCGCTTTTAAATGCTTAAAGTTATCAAGTCAGGTATTTATTCTAGCATTCAAGATCAGGGGCGTTTTGGTTTTGCAGATTTAGGTATTCCGGTTTCTGGAGTTATGGATGAACGTTCGGCAAATTTAGCCAATACAATCATAGGAAATCCATTAACAAATGCTGTTTTAGAAGTTACTTTTGGTTTGGCTAAATTCCAATTTTTATCACCAACAATAGTATGTGTTTCAGGAGCTGATTTTAATCCTAAATTGAATGGAAATCAAATTCAGCTGAACCAACTTATTATAGTTAAAGAAAATGATATCCTTAGTTTTGGTTCACCAAAAATAGGTGTGCGTTGTTACGTCGCTGTAAAAAATGGGTTTCAAACAGCGGTAAAATTAGGTAGTAAAAGTCAATATATAAATATAACAGAGCAAGCTTCAGTTCAAAAAAATGACTTGTTGTATTATGAGCCTTTTACAAACTATAAAACAACTTTAAATGCAAAATTAAAAGCAAATAATTTGCATTTTACTACTAATAACTTATCCTGTTATAAAGGTCCTGAATTTCATTTGCTATCTCAAACGCAGCAAGAAAAGCTCTTTTCAACTTCTTTTACAATTTCTAAAGATAATAGTCGAATGGGGTATCGTTTTAACGAAAAAATTGAAAATAGACTCTCTTCAATTTTGACTTCTTCAGTTCTACCAGGATCAGTTCAGCTAACTCCATCAGGAAAAATTATCGCTTTAATGAAAGATTGCCAAGTAACAGGGGGGTATCCAAGAGTTCTACAACTTACCCAAGAAGCAATCAATATTTTGGCTCAAAAGTCAACAAATCAATCTGTTAAATTCAAGTTAAACATTGTATGAGTTAAGATTGAAAGGCTTAGCGTTAAGTAGCCTGTTGTTCTTAAATTATATTTGAAGTGTGTTTAAAAGAACATATAACTGAAGTTTAATTTTAAAATAAAAATATCATGAGTAATTTATCAAACGTATTATTAGGAACAGCTGTTGGCGCAGCATTAGGAATATTATTTGCACCAGCTGAAGGAAAAAAAACTAGAGAAAAATTATTGGCACAGGCAAACGAAGCGAAAGACAAAATAGCTGAAAATGCAGAAGAAATAAAAGATAAAGTTGCAACTGCTTACGAAACAAGAAAAGAGACATTTGACGAGCAATTAGAAAGTGCCGTATCTAACTTAAGCTATAAGGCAGATGATGTTATTTCTTCATTAGAAAAAAAATTAAGTGAATTGAAAGAAAAGAATAAGAAATTTCAAAAGAATACTGTTGTTAATGGAGAAACTGTAATTAACGATGAACCAATAACTATATAAAATGAGTGACTCAAATAAAGAGTTTAACAATAGTTCTGCAGTAGAGGTAGGACAAAAATATGTAGAGAAAACAATTCATTACTATAAATTAAAATTATTAAAATCAATTACAGAAGATATAAGTAGTTTAATAAAAATAGTTTTAATAGGATTATTATCAACTCTAATATTAATTTTTTTATCAATATCTCTGGCAATTTATTTAGGAGATTTATTAGCAAATAGTGCTTTAGGTTATTTGTTAGTGTCAAGTATTTATATACTAATTCTGCTAATAATAATTGCTGTTAAAAAGAAAATAGAAAAAAGAGTGCTATTAAAAATGAACAAATATTTTAACTAAACCATTATTTAAATTAACAATGAAAACATACACAAACTTATTAGATATTGAAAAAGATTTAAGAGTGCTTGAATTAGAAAGAGAAATTGCTGTAGAAGAGTTAAAAGCTATTAAAAATGGTTATGAAGAAAAATTGAAACCCGTAAATATGGCATTAAATATTTTAAAAATTACCAGTAAATATGGTTTGTTGTTATATGTTAAAGATTTTTTGATGGGTAATAAAAAGAAGAAAAATTAGTTTTCATTATGGTTGGTTGATTTTTAAGCCTTGTAACAAATTTGAGTTTGTTGCAAGGCTTTCTTAATTTTATAAAGCAGTAAAAAAGAGAATTAAACAGCTATAAGAGGTTCTTGTTTTTCTACAACTATAGTTAATTTCTTTTTAAACTCGTTAGGAGTAATATCATATTTTTCTCTAAATATTTTAGAAAAATAACTTCTACTACTAAAACCTATTGTGTAAACAATTTGAGAGATATTTAAATCGGTAGTTTTTAATAATGTTCTAGCTGTTTCTAAACGAATGTGCCTTATGTATTCTGTTACAGTTCTGTTGTATAAAAATTTAAAACCATCCTGAAGTTTTGCTTGCGTTAAACCAGAGTCTAAAGAAAGTTGTTCTAAATTGTAATCTTTAGAGGGTTTTTTTGATATTCCCGCTGAAATCTGGCGAATAATTTTAAGCTCACTTTTTAATAAAGATGTAGGTAATTTAACCCCTTTTAACATCTGGTTATGTTGTTGTATGTGTAAAGATAATATCTGGTATACTTTTGCTTCAATTTTTAAAATTCGAAGCATCCCTTTTCCTTTAATTTTTTTTAAGTTTTTAATTAAATCTGCCATTTTAAGATTTAATGTTCCATAATTAGCAAATCTGTTTTCATGATCGGTATCAACAAAAACTTCGTATAATTTTTTGTTTAAAGAACTTACATTGGTGGTTCTTTTTCTTAAAAAATGTTTTCTTACAATTTGAATAACATTAATTTCTAATTGTTCGTTTTTCGGAAAATGAATAAAGTTATAACTATCGTCTTTATTTGTAAAAATTAAAGATTCAAATTGTTCAACTTCTTTTTCTTTATTTTCTTTGCTAAAGCGATGTTTAAAGCTTCCTTTAGAAGCGTATAAAAATCTTATAGGGTTAAATTCTGTAGAAGATTTTATTTTTAAAACAACTTCTTTATGAAATTTTAAGTCAAAATCTAAAAGATTAACTCCCCAATCAAAAGGAATAAATCTAATACTTCCTATAGCAATGTCGCTATTTATTTTTAGTATTGTTTCATTCCAGTTTGAATCTAAAATCCCTCCGATACCAGATTGAATCTGCGAAATTAAATCTTTAGGACCCTCTGCTTCAATTTCAATTTCTATCATTTTTTAAATTTTAAGATTTAATTTTTTAAAACTTATGTAAAGATAATTGAAATAAAACTGCTCTAAAATTAATTTTTTGTTAATGAAAATCTTAAAAAAATATAATTAGTAACTAATCCCAATTTAAATTACTGCGTTCTTCCCAGTAGGTTTTTGAATCAACTCGTAGATTTTTCAATTGCTCGATTTCATCAATACTAAAACTAAAATTTAAGGATTTTAAATTTTCTGTCAATTGTTTTTTAGAAGAAGCACCACTTAAAAGATAGTCAGGTGCTAAATAATCTATAACAAATCGCAAAGCCAAAGCATCAATACCAACATTATATTTTTTGGCAAGCTTTTTTAATGTTTCGTTTTTATATGAAAATATTCTACCGTTAGCCAAAGCCTCTTTTATAATTATAGTTTTACCTAATTTTTTTGCTCTTTTTAAGGTTGAAAAAGTAGCTTGCTCTAAAAAATTAAAAGTTACCTGAAAACTATCAAATAAAATTTCGTTATTAATTTCTGTTTTAAGAGCCTTTTCTATAATTTCAGATTGATTAATTCCACTAGAACTTAAACCGATTTTTAGGTTATGCTCTTTTTTTAATCGATATAACTCATTTAAAACAGCTTCATTTTTTAAAACACCACTTTCTAAAGTTGCCGAATGTATTTGATAAATCTTTAAGTTTGGTAATAACGCCTTAGAATCTTGCCATTGTTGGGTTAATTTTTCAATAGAATGTTCTTTTATTTCATGTTTACCAGTATAACCTATTTCCCAATTAGCAACGTAAGTATAGCCCCATTTTGTACTTAAAGAAATATTATTGTATACATACTTATCATTCCAGTTTTTCAAAAATAACTCACCTTTCCCGTAAGAAGGAGCGGTATCAAAATAACGTATTCCGTTTTCGTAAGCAAAATCTAACATTTCGTAGGCGTTCTGCTCGAAACTTTCATAAGATTTGTCAATATTTTTGTTGTCTCTTATGTTGATGTATTCAGGTCTTCCTAAAGCGGCTAAACCTAAACCTAATTTTGTTATACTCATTTTTTATTTACTAATAATATCTTAATTATTTAAAGTTCAGAAAGTTTTGCAATAACTCTTGGAAAAATACAAAAGAATTTTTCTTAAACGCACAAAAAAACCCAAACAAAACTGCTTGGGTTTTTTGTGGTACCTCCAGGAATCGAACCAGGGACACAAGGATTTTCAGTCCTTTGCTCTACCAACTGAGCTAAGGTACCATTGTCTGTAATAGACTTGCTAATCTTAGCGGATGCAAATATAATAGGTTTTTTTACATCTGCTAAAAAAAAATAAAAAAAATCTAACGTATTTTTGAAATCATTTTAAAACGAATAATGAATTTAGTAATCGACATAGGAAATACAAATGGTAAAGTTGCTGTTTTTGAGAATGATACCTTAATTGAGAAAAACATTTTCAAGAAAAAGGATTTATTTAAAGTTTTAAAAGAAATTAAAAAAAAGTTTCAAATTCGAAATACAATCCTATCTACAGTAGTAAAATTTACAGAAAAAGAGGTAGAAGAAATAAAAAAACTGTTCCTTTTTTTAGAATTATCTTCAACTACAAAGGTTCCTTTTAAAAATTTATACAAAACTCCAAATACTTTAGGTTTAGATAGAATTGCTTTAATTAGTAATGCTGTAAAACAATATCCAAATAAAAACGTTTTGGTAATAGATGCTGGTTCTTGTATTACCTACGATTTTGTAAATGATAAATTAGAATATTTAGGAGGCTCAATTTCACCAGGAATTACAATGCGTTTTAAAGCAATGCACCACTTCACTTCAAAATTACCATTATTAGAAAAAAATAATATAGATAATTTTTTAGGAAAATCAACACAAGAAAGTATGCAGACAGGCGTTGTTTATGGTGTTTTAAACGAGATTGAAGGTTTTATAAATACATATCAAAAAAAATACGAGCATTTAACAGTAGTTTTAACAGGCGGAGATACAAAATTCTTGTCAAAACAATTAAAAAGTAGCATATTTGCCAATCAAAATTTTCTCCTTGAAGGATTAAATAATATATTGATATTTAACCTAGATAAATGATTCGAAAGATTTTAGTAGTTTTTTTGCTAATTACTTCTTCAACAATATTGTCTCAAAGAACAAGTTCTTCACCGTATTCTTCTTTTGGTATAGGAGATAGAAAAGATAGTAGAACAGTTGAGCAAACAGCTATGGCTGGTATTGGTGTAGCTTTTAGCCATTACAAATATTTAAATTTTACAAATCCTGCAGCTTATGCAGATTTACGTTTTACAACATACTCATTCGGAGCATCAAACAATAATTTAAGTATAGAAACAAATACTGCTTCGCAGACAGGAAATACAACTACCTTAGATTATTTGGCATTAGCTTTCCCTTTTGGTAAAAAAGCAGGAATTTCTTTAGGATTACAGCCTTTCTCAGATGTTGGATATTCTATTGATAATATAAATGCAGATGGTGTTGAAACTCGCTTTACAGGAGAT
The DNA here is from genome assembly GCA_964410075.1 of uncultured Polaribacter sp. Lineage (GTDB taxonomy): Bacteria > Bacteroidota > Bacteroidia > Flavobacteriales > Flavobacteriaceae > Polaribacter. The sequence continues at coordinate 6,610 of CAYPHE010000009.1, read as the reverse complement.
GGAAATGTTAGCAAGTTGTATGCTAGTTTTGGTGTGAAATTATTTAAAGAATTATCATTTGGAGTTGAAGCTGGTTATTTTTTTGGAAATATAAATAGAAACATCTTAGAAAATAACTCTAATGACATAACAAGTTTAGGGACTAATTTTGAGGAAATTACAGAAATTAGAGGAGCTGGTTTTAAGTTGGGAACACAATATAAAAAATTATTAAAAAACGATCTTGTACTTAGTGCAGGAGCTACCGTTGAGCTAGAAAATAAACTAAATGTAACAGGCAACGATTATTTGTATTCAGCTAGTTTAACATTAGGAAACTTAAGAGCTAGAGATACATTGTCTCAAAATAGTCTTTCAGGAGATTATATAATTCCTTTAAAATCTACTTTAGGAATTGGTATTGGTAAGTTTGATAAATGGTATGTAAGTGCAGAATACGAATTACAAAACCCAATTACAACTTCTGGTTTAGTTAGTACAAATACTTCTAATTTTAATTACGGAAATTCTAATAAAATGGTTTTAGGGGGATATTATTTGCCTAATATAAATGCTATTTCTAATTATTTTAAAAGAATAACTTATAGAGCTGGTATTCGTTTAGAAGATACTGGTATTCTGGTAAGTAACAACGATTCAAATAACAATTTTACTGCTGTAAACGACTTTGGCATATCTTTTGGTTTAGGATTACCATTAAAGCAAATGTCCTCGCTTAATATTTCTTTAGAATACGGGCAAAGAGGAACTACAGATAATAATTTAATTAAAGAAAATTATTTTAATGTAGGTTTAAGTTTGTCTTTAACAGCTTCTGGATTTCAAACTTGGTTTAGAGAAAGAAGAATTGATTAATTATTAAATAATAACTATAACAATGAAAAAAATTACGTTTTTACTAGCTTTTGTACTGTTAGCAACATCTGTAAAAATTAATGCACAAGATGACGCTAAAAGAGAATGTACAATAAAATACAATTTATTTAAGGGAGATTATCAATCTAAAAAATACGAAGAAGCTTACACGAATTGGATATATTTAATGGATAACTGTAAAGATTTATCTGTAAGTATTTATCAATATGGAGCTGATATAGCAGAAAACGTAAAGAAAGATCCTGTTTTGGCAAAAAGAGTTTACGAACAGAGATTAAAATTTTACCCAAACGAAAATCCTGCAAAAGTACATAGTGATTATGCTGCGTATTTAGCTGAAAATAAGTTAGCTAGTGATGATGAGATTTTTAGCATTCTAAAGAAAGGGTATGATATAGATCCTGCTAAAATGGGAGTTAAAAACTTATACAGATACTTTCAAGGGGTAACCACTAGAAATAAAGAAACAAATCCACAATATGTTTTTGATACTTATGATGATGTATTAGAAAATGTAAGTTTAAAGTTAGAAGATTATGCAGCTAAAATTAGAGAATTAACTGCAGACTCTACTCGTGTTTTAGATAAAAGAGAAAAGAGCCTATTAAGAGCTTACACTATAAATTCTAAAGCTATTGGATCTATTGAGCCTTTATTTGATAAGACAATTACTAAGATTGCAAATTGCGAGAATTTAGTACCATTATATCAAAAAGATTTTGAAGCAAATAAAACAAACGAAATTTGGTTAAAAAGAGCGGTTTCTAGAATGTTTAAAAAAGAGTGTCAATCAGATCCTTTATTTGAAAAACTAGTAAGAGCTTACGCAGAAGCATCTCCATCTCCAGAAGCATACGCTTTTTTAGCAAACGTATTAGAAGACAATGGAGATAATGCTGGTGCAGCAGACATGAGACAAAAGTCTTTTGAATTGGAAACAGATCCTATTAAAAAGTCTAAGATTAAATTAAAATTTGCTCAAGCTGCTAAAAGTAGAGGTCAAAAAAGTAAAGCAAGAAGTTTAGCTTACGAGGCAATTAATTACAACCCAAATTCTGGTAGAGCGTATTTATTTATAGCAACCCTATATCAAGCAAGTGTTAACTCTTGTGGTACAGGAGAATTTGAAAAAAGAATGGTATATGTTGCAGCGTTAAACAAAGCAGAAAGAGCTTTAGCGGTAGACCCAAGTATGTCTTCAGTTGCTAGAAAATATATTAAAACTTATAAAGCAAATACGCCAAGTAAAAAAATAATTTTCCAAAAAGGAATTGAGCCAGGAAGTTCATATAAAATTGGATGTTGGATTAATGAAACAGTTAAAGTTCCAATTAAGTAATTACTTGAAAAAACACATACATATATATTTAAAAAGCATTACTGTTTGTTTACTAACAGTAATGCTTTTTTCGTGTAAAAACGATACCAATAAAGTTAGAGATTTTTTAAAAAATAAAAATTTACCAATAGGAACTGCAAAAAATGCAGTACATGTTCATAAAGATTCTGGTAGAATTACTTCAAAATTAATAACGCCTTTAATGTTAGATTTTTCTAATAGAAATTTTAATCCATATAGTAAGTTTCCCGAAGGAGTTAAAATTATAAATTTTGTTAATAAAGAAAATGATTCTGTAACCATAACAGGAGATTTTGCACTTTCATACAGTAAAACAAAAGTGTCAGAAATAAAAGGAAACGTTGTGGTAACCAATCATACAGAAAAATCGCAATTAACCACTCCGCAATTATTTTGGGATCAGAATACCAAATACTTCTTTTCAGAAAAACCATTTACACTTACTACTCAAAAAGATACTATATTTGGTGTAGGTTTTGAGTGTAAAGAAGATTTAAGTAAACACTTAGCTAAAAAAACAACAGGAGTTTTAGAAACTTCAGAAGAGGCAAACTAAATGAATAAAATCTGGAAATTTTTACAATACGGCTATTTAGTAATCGCAGTAATTTGTTTTGTAGAAGGCGCTATAAAATTAACTAATAAAGAATGGGTTACTGGTGGTATTTTATTGGCAACTGCTATTTTAGTAATTATTCTTTTTATGGTAAAAAGAAGGTTTAGAAAGCGAATTGAAGCTCGGCAAAAACAGTAATAACAAATAGTTTTTATGGAAGCAGAAATTATAATTATTGTAGTTTCAATAATCTTATCAGCATTTTTTTCAGGTATGGAAATTGCTTTTGTTTCTGCGAACAAACTTCACATAGAATTAGAGAAAAAACGAGAAGGCTTTATTGCCAAAATTCTAAGTAAAATTACCCAGAAATCATCAAAATTTATTACCACAATGTTGGTGGGTAATAATATTTCTTTGGTTGTTTACTCTTTTTATATGGGCGATTTTCTAGTAAAATTATTGCCCTTAACTAATTTTACAGAATTTTCAATTTTATTAATTCAAACAATCATTTCAACAATTGTTATACTAATAACAGCAGAATTTTTACCAAAAGCAATTTTTAGAATTTACGCAAACGAAGTATTAAAAATCTTTGCTGTTCCTGCGTATGTTTTCTTTTACGTTTTTCATTTTTTTTCAGAATTTATTACTTCAATATCCGATTTTTTCTTGCGTGTGTTTTTTAAAACAAAAGCAGATGAGCAACAAACGGAATTTAGTAAAGAAGAATTAGGAAATTATATTTCAGAGCAATTAGAAACAGGAAGCGACGATGAAGAAATGGATTCTGAAATTCAGATTTTTCAAAATGCATTAGAGTTCCATAACGTAAAAGCAAGAGAAGTTATGGTGCCAAGAACAGAAATTGTTGCCGTAGAAATTCATGAAAAAGTAAGTAATTTAAAAACACTTTTTATAGAAACAGGTCTATCTAAAGTTATAGTATATAAAACTTCTTTAGATGATGTAATTGGTTATGTAAACGCTTTTGAGTTGTTTAAAAAACCTAAAACAATAAAGTCTATTTTGTTACCGTTAGAAATTGTTCCAGAATCTATGATGATTAACGATATTTTAAATGCGTTAATGAAAAAAAGAAAAAGTGTAGCTGTTGTTGTAGATGAATATGGAGGAACTTCTGGTATGATTACGGTAGAAGATATCGTAGAAGAATTATTTGGAGAAATTGAAGACGAACATGACAAGCAAATCTTTTTAGAAGAAAAAATTTCTGATGAAAAATTCCATTTTTCTGCACGTTTAGAAGTCGATTATATTAACGAAGAATATGGTTTAAATATACCAAAATCAGAAGCCTACGAGACTTTAGGAGGGTTTATTATAGAGCACACAGAAAATATTCCCGATCAAGAAGAAGTAGTTTTAATTGAAGGCTACGAAATAAAAATATTAAAAATTAATGGTGCAAAAATCGAAGAAGTTGCATTAGAAATTAAAGAAATAGAAAACTAGTCTTTTTTAAGTGTTTTTTTTATGCAGAAGTTGTTTTGTAATTAGAAAATCAATCTATTAGGATATCCATAAATTCTATTGCAGTATTCAAAGCCAAATCGTATATTCGCCCACCGAAATAAATTAAAATACGTATGGCAATTTTATCGAAAATTAGAGAACGTTCTATGTTCTTAATTGTAATAATTGGTTTGGCGCTTTTTGCGTTTGTATTAGATCCATCAACATTAACAGATTTTTTTAGTTCTAATAAAATAAATGAAGTAGGCGTTGTAGAAGGAGAAGCAATTAGTAGACAAGAATACTTAAATGCATTAGAAGCATATCAACAACAAACAGGAGGTAGAGTTTCAGAAATGCAAGCTGCAAAAACAGTTTGGGATAATTTAGTAAGAAAAAAAGTTTACGAAAATCAACTAAGCGAAGCAGGAATTACTATGGGAGAAAATGATGTTTGGAACGCAATCATCAATTCTCAATCTGTAAAAAGCAACCCACAATTTTTAAATGAATTAGGTTTATTTGATGAAACAAAGTTTAAAGAGTTTTTAGCAGATACTAAAGAGAATAATCCAGAAATGTGGAAGGCTTGGACAAACTACATGAATCAACTGGGTGAAAATGCAGAAACAAACACATATAACAATTTAGTTAATGCAGGTCTAGGAGCTTCTTTAAAAGAAGGAGAGTCTCAATATTTTATTGATAACACAAAGCTTAGTGCTCAATTTTTATACGTTCCTTATAGTGCAATTGCAGATAGTTTAGTAAGAATTAAGAAGTCTGAAGTAGAAACTTATATAAAAAATAACGAGTCAGATTTTAAGGTTGATGCCTCTAGAGATATAAAATACGTAAAATTTGCAATTGAAGCAACGCCAGAAGATGAATTAGCGATTAAGCAAGAAGTTGCTCAGTTAGTAGAAGATACTAACGATAATGGAGTTGTTATTCCAGGATTAAAATCTACAGAAGATTATAATACTTTCTTAACAGAAAACGATTCTGATATTAATTTAGACGAAAGCTTTAAATTTAATGTAGATGTTAATCAAGAATTTGCTGACGAAATTTTTAAATTGAATAAAGGAGAGGTTTTTGGTCCATACAAAGATCAAGGGTATTTTAAATTATCTAAAATTATTGAGGTTACTAAGATGCCAGATTCAGTAAGAGCTAGTCATATTTTAATTCCTTTTGCTGGCACTCAAAGAGCTGCTGCAGACATTACAAGAACTAAAGAAGAGGCAAAACAATTAGCAGATAGTATTTTAAATGTTGTAAAAAGAAGAAAAAGTAAGTTTGGTGAATTAGCCAAAGAGTTTTCTTCAGATACTGGTTCTGCACAAAAAGATGGCGATTTAGATTGGTTTAACTACAAAAGAATGGTGCCTGCATTTAGAGACTATGCCTTTTCAAATAAAAAAGGAGATATTGGTATAGCAGAGTCAGCCTTTGGATATCACATCATTAAAATAGATGACCAAAAAAACAGTCAAAAAGTGATTAAATTGGCAACTTTTGGTAGAACAATCTCACCTTCAGAAGCTACAGAAAACAAAGCATTTAGAGATGCAGAGCAGTTTGCTTTAGCGTTATCTAAAGATAGCGATTTTGAAGAAGTAGCTAAAGCAGATAGTTATGATGTAAAACCAGCAGTTGGTTTAAAAATGTTAGACGAAAATGTTCCTGGTTTAGGAAATCAAAGACAAATTGTAAGTTGGGCTTTTAGTAAAAGTACAGCATTAGGTAGTTTTAAGCGTTTCGATTTAGAAGGTAGTTATGTAGTAGTAACTTTAACGAATAAGACTGAAAAAGGTTTAATGCCAGTTGACAAAGCAATAGCACGTGTAAAACCAATTTTAATAAAAGAAAAGAAAGCCGAGTTATTAGCAGATAAATTTAGTGAAGCTACTTTGCAAGAAATAGCTAAAGCTAATAATACAACAGTAAGAAACGGAGCAAGCATAACATTAAAAACACCAACATTATCTGGTGCTGGATCTGAGCCGAAGGTTGTTGGAGCAATGTATTTTGCAGAAAAGGATAAAGTGTATAAAAACATTGCTGGTAATAGAGGGGTATATGCCTTTAAAGTAACAGGTAAAACATTACCAACAGCTTTACCAAATTACGAGAACGAAAGAAAAAAGATTGCACAAAACAGAAAAAGGTTAACGTATAAAATTTATAATGCAATTAAAGAAGCATCAGAAATTGAAGACAATAGAGATGCAATGTATATTACAGAATAAGCAACTTTCTTTTTAGAAAGAATCAAAAATCCGTTCGAATTTTCGAACGGATTTTTTGTTTTACAAATGGATGTTTTCTAAAAT